>JAHIPN010000455.1 GCA_018894595.1 bacterium | reverse complement strand
TTTAGCCGCTTTATACCTTCGCTCACCATTGATTATCTTGAAACAATCTTCTTGTTCTATATATTCTACAGTAATCGGCTGGAGGAGTCCGTGCTTTTTTATAGACTCTGCTAATTCATCTAAACTCTTTTGGTTTAAGTTTTTTCTGGGCTGGTCAGGGTCTGATTTTATTCTGGAAATATCAATAATTCTAGCACCGGAAAGGCCTTTTGTTCCTTCTCGAATGCCTTTTCTTTCTTCCTTAATAGCCTCTTCTTCTTGAATGGGGAGAGAAGTAAAAGTATCTTTGGCAAATTTTCTTAAAATATTTTCCTTTTTTTTAGTCATGATTTATAATCTCCTGAGCTAATTTTCGATAGGTTTCTGCTTGTTCTGAAGAGGGCAAGTAATAAGTAATTGGTTTTTTTAGAGTAGCTGCTTCAGCGTATTTAACACTGTTCTTTAGCTCTACCGTAAATACTTTATCTTTAAAACCCTCTAAAACAATCTCGTGGTAAACCTCTTCCAGCTTTCTTCTTCCAACAAACTTATTTATAATATAACCCATTATTTTGAGCTTGGGATTTGCCCTTTTTCTTATCTTGGTTATGGCACCTCTTAGGTAGGCGGTCCCTTTAACGGCCCATTCCTGACACTCTAAAGGGATAATAACCTCATCTGCGGCTACCAGGCCAATTCTGGTGGCCAGACCTAAACTTGGAGGACAGTCAATGATTATATAATTATAGCCCCCTTTTAAGTCTTTTAGTTTATCAGCTAAAAAGTACTGGGCATCTGGCTCTCCAGCCAAGTGCAGGTCTATTTTGCTTAAATCTATATTGGAAGGGACAATGTCTATATTTTGAAAAGAGGTTTTTTGAATAACCTTTGCAATATCAATGTCATTATCTAAAAAGAGGTTAACAATGGTAAATTCAAGAGTGTAAATATTTTCTAAAAATGAGGAGGAAAGATTTCCCTGCTGGTCTAAATCTATAAGAAGAAGCCTTTTGTTTTTTTCAGATAGAGCTCCGGAGAGATTAAAAGTAATGTTTGTCTTTCCTACTCCTCCCTTTTGATTGGCAACGGCAATAATTTTGGGCCTTTTAACTTTCTGGGTATCTTCCTTATACATAATTATATTTTATCTTAACCCCTTTTAAATTTTAGATAAAGCTCATCTTCGTTCCATACAAAGCGGCATCTGATTTCACTTGATTTACCATTTTCCAAAGACTATTTGCGCGGATGGGCGAGAAATTTTCCCTCAACCCTATTTTATCAATAAAACACAGATCATCATTTTTAATATCTTCTGGTTTTTGACCAGATAAAACCCTTATTAATAAAGCAATAAACCCTTTTATTATAATAGAGTTGCTATCAATATCATAAAAGACTTTCCCCTCTTTAAATGTGGAATGAAACCACGTCTTTACTTGGCAACCCTTGATAAGATTGTCTTCTGTTTTATGTTTCGAATCAATTGAAGGCAAATCTTTTCCTAATTTAATCAGATAATTATATTTATCCATCCAGTTGTCAAAAATTTTGAATTCGTTAATAATCTCTTCCTGTATCTCTTGTATGGTCATTTTACTTGTCTTGTATGGTTTTATATATTTTATCATTTCCTACTCGAACATTTTTTGAATTTTCTTCAGTGCTTTATATAGAAAATCTATTTCCTCAAAGGTATTATAAAAAACCAAAGACGCTCTAACAGTACCTTCAACTTTATAATGCTCCCATAGAGGCTGTGTGCAATGATGACCGGCACGCACTGCAATACCCATTTTATCTAAAAACATTCCGACATCATACGGATGAATGCTGTCTAATAAAAAAGATAAAATACAAATTTTGTTTTCTGCCGCGCCATATAATTTCAGCCCCTTTAAGCTCATAAGTTTAGTTGTTCCATAATCCAAAAGTTTTTTTTCATAACTTTGTATATTGTTTAATCCTACACTTGTCAGATAGTCCAACGCCGCGCCTAATCCAATAGCGCCAATGTAATTAGGGGTGCCGGCCTCAAATTTAAAAGGCAATTCATTGTAAGTGGTATGCTCAAATCTTACACGGTCAATCATATCTCCGCCACTTTGGTACGGAGGCATTTCCTGCAACCAGCGCTCTTTTCCATATAAGACCCCTATTCCTGTGGGTCCATATACTTTATGGCCTGAAAAAACAGAAAAGTCGCAATCCATATCTTGAACATCAATACTTCCGTGTTGAATTGCTTGGGCTCCATCTATTAGAACAGGAATGTTATTTTCATGGGCAATGGCTACAATTTCTTTAACAGGATTAATGGTACCAAGGGAATTTGAGACATGAACAATAGCTACTAACTTTGTTCTGGAATTAATTAATTTTTTATATTCATCCAATAATAATTCACCTTTATCATTGATAGGAATTACTCTCAGCTTAGCGCCTTTTCGTTTACACATCATCTGCCAAGGAACAATATTACTATGATGTTCCATTTCAGAGACAATAATCTCATCATTCTCTTTTACATATGCCTCTCCAAAAGAATAGGCCACCGTATTGATGGAAGCTGTAGCGCCGCTGGTAAAAATTATTTCATGACTATGCCGGGCGTTCAAATAATGTTGAACTTTTTCCCTAGCCAACTCATACATTTTAGTTATTTGATCGCTTAGATAATGAACTCCCCTATGAACATTGCTATTATACTCGGAGTGTAATTTTTTTATGATATCTATAACAACTCTGGGCTTCTGCGTGGTTGCTCCATTATCAAAATAAATAAGGGGCTTTCCATAAACTTTCTGATTAAGTATCGGAAAACCATTCCTTATCTTTGCTATATCAAAAGTAGATATTTTATGGGTATTTTCCTTATTCATAATTATATTTTATCTTAACCTTCTTTAGATTTTAGATAAAGCACCGGCTTAAGACTTATTTAGATTTTCCATTGCTTTTTGATATGCAGCCCTATGCTTAAAGCCCTGCTTCAAAAATTTCCATATTATCTGGATTTTGCGAAAGTCTTCATCTGTATATTCTCTCATTTCTAGATCGCCTCTGGTTATTTTCTCAGGTTTGATGTAGCCTTTTTGCTCCAGATAATATAGTTTATGTCTGGGGATATTTATTTTTTTTAGGACATCCGAAGTTTGCATTTATTTCACCTACAAGAATATAAATTTATTTTTCTATAGTTTAACTTAAAAAAAATAAGATGTCAAATATAAAATTAAAAGCTGAATAAGAAATATTATTTAGATTTATCAGATGGGAAGAGGTCTATGCCAAGTGGCTATTATTGACAGGATTAAAATAGAGGCAAGGCTATTTAAAAACAGAAGGGAAGAAAGATGGTATAGATCCGTTTATTCTTTTAGAAGAAGTGATGCACTTTTGGAGTAAAATATGGGATACCTTTCGCTTGAAATTTACATATGGAGGATGTATAATCATTGTAGATACATTTTATAGTTCATTTTTGAAAGGAAGGTGCTATATGCAGACTACGATTAAAAAGTGGGGGAACAGCCTGGCGTTACGAATTCCCAAATTATTTGCATCAGACGCAAACCTGAAGCTGAACGAAATGGTTGATATATCTATTGATCAAGGCAGTATTATTATTACGCCAATTAGCAAAAAAGAATATTCGCTCGAAAAACTTTTAAAAGGCGTTTCTAAAAACAATCTTCACGGAGAATTTAACATCGGGTCCCCGGTTGGAAAAGAAATCTGGTGATGGCGAGCAACTTTATTCCACACAGAGGTGATATAGTTTGGATAGATATGCAGCCTCAAGCCGGCCATGAGCAATCCGGAAGACGTCCTGCAGTAGCTCTATCGCCAAAATCTTATAATGGTAAAGTTGGCCTGGCCTTATTGTGCCCGATAACCAATCAAATAAAAGGATATCCTTTTGAAGTCATGATCCCATTCGGATTAAAGGTAGTAGGGGTTGTTTTATCAGACCAGGTAAAAAGTCTTGATTGGAAAATTAGAAATGCAGAATTTTGTGATAAATTATCTGAGGCAGTGATTTTGGAAATATTAAAAAAACTTGAGACACTGCTAAGTTTTTGATGGGTAGCGTACTTGGCTTCAATAAATCTTACTGCTTAATCAATTTTCCCCCTTTTTTATTTTCCTTATCCATAAAGACCATTGTTAGAAATTATAACAAATACTTGACATATTATATTACATGTTATAAAATAGTATCAAAATTAAGGGAGGATAGGAGGAAATGTATCATGGATACCCTCACCGGAAAAATATCTAATAGAATAAAGGAATTAAGAGAGAGATTGGATTTATCTCAAGAGGATTTGGCCAAGAGGATGGGGATTAGCAGGGTTGCTGTTTCACAGATAGAGAACGGTCGTCGCAAAATATGTACTGAAGAACTGATTAAACTATCCAGGATATTTAATGTTACAACAAATGTTTTGCTTAATTTAGATGAGGATATTGAAGTTGTGTTTGAAAAAAGCAAGAAACAAAAGGTGGAAAAGAAAAACGAAATAAGAATCAGCGTACCACAGAAAAATATTGAAAAATTCAAAGAAGTACTGCTTTATATCTTAGGGAAAGTCGGTTCTAAGCCCAATGTGGGTGAATCTGTATTATACAAACTGCTTTACTTTATCGACTTTAATTATTATGAAAAATATGAAGAACAACTAATTGGTGCTACCTATATCAAAAACCATTATGGGCCAACACCCAAGGAATTTGTTAAAATCGCTGAAGAGATGCAGGGGAAAGACCTGGTTAAAATACAGGATGAATACTTTCAATATCCCCAAACAAAATATATACCGCTTAGGGATCCTGATTTATCCAAATTGAGCACTAAAGAGCAAAGGGTCATCGATGATGTTTTGAATATACTATCAGATATGAATGCCAAAAAAATTAGCGAATATTCGCATAATGATGTTCCCTGGATGACTACAGAAGAAGGGGATATAATTGATTATGAATCCGTATTTTACCGCACCGCATTTTATTCAATGAGGGAGTATAGTGAAGAAGAAGATATTTAATGAGATACGTAGAATCAATGAGTTTGAGAAAGACTTCAAGAGACTGTTTAAAAAGTTTAGGACTCTTGATGAGGATCTGAACACGTTCATTAATGTTCAGTTAAAACTTGCCCATAAATTGGAAAAGGATACCCCTGGTATAGTTAGAATGTCTGATCTCGGTATTGATAACCCTAAGATTTATAAAGCTAAAAAGTTTGCCTGTAAAGCATTAAAAGGAAAAGGTGTTGTAAGTGGAATCCGGATTATCTATGCCTATTTTGAAAAGGAAGATATTATTGAATTTATAGAAATCTATTATAAAGGTCAAAAAGCAAACGAGGACAGAGACAGAATTTTAAGATATTACTCTCAAAAAGAGGAGTGTCGCTAATAAGAGTTCATATCTCAAAAAATTTAACTATTTAAGAGGAAATCAAATGGATAGTAATAGAACTTTTAGTGCTTATTTTGAAGAGTTACAGAAGCTATCTGGGCAACTCGGTGAAAAATTGTCATATATTAAAAAAGAATTAGAAAAACCTGCACGGTCTATGGGAATAATGAAGGTGAAGCTAGAATCTGTTGGCAAGGCAATCTATTCTAATGTTCCGGCTATTGATTTATCAATATTTACTAATCATGCGAACGATTTACAAAAAGCAATACAAAGGTCGATAATTCCAACATTCGATGGTTTAAAAAACAGTTTTCAGGAGTTACCAAAAAATATTCAGGAAGTACTTTTACTATTAGGGGAAAATGGGTGGTATTTAGACTTAGAGATGCCTCTACCAACTCTCTGGTACCTCAGGGATATTCTTGATGAAGGAAATTTACTAAAGGCTGAGGATACACTTGTAAAATATTTTGAAAACCATTTATGTGAGTTTGAGAAATCTATTTTGAAAAAGTTCCCCAGCAGAAAGCATTTGCTTAAAGCAGCCTTTAATGCCCATCGACGGGAAGAATATTGCCTTTCTATACCTATTTTTCTTGCTCAGACTGATGGGATTTGTAAAGAAGCAGTTGGGCAATATTTATTCATGAAATCTAATAGGAAACCTCAAACAGCGATTTATGTTGAACAGATAGCTAATGATACTTTTATGGCTGCCTTGCTAAGTCCGCTTGCAAAAACACTTCCAATTAATGCTTCAGAGAATGAGAGACCAAGAGAATTTAATGGATTAAATAGACATATGGTTCTCCATGGAGAGTCCTTAGACTATGGAAGCAAAATTAATAGTCTGAAAGCAATTTCCTTGGTCAATTATGTTAGTTGTGTAATTGATATACCAAATTAAAACATCTGTTTTATTTGGATAACATGAACACTTATGGTTATTTTATAATCATAATATTGAGAAATATAAAATGAAGAAAGTATTAAGTTTATCGAAATATTTAAAAAACTTGAGACACCGCTAAACGTTGATAAGTAGAGTAGAAAAGGGCAGGGGACGTAAAAATTGTGTATTGTTAAGATTTAAAATGATTTACTATTATTCCTTCGATTAACCGGATTATCTTGTGTTAATTTTTCTTGATGGCGAATTTTGGCAATTTTTTCTGCAACACAAAGATTTCGATATTCCTTATCGAATTTTTCCCGAAATTCTTTATTTTCCATTAACCTATCCATATAAGTTTTAGTTTTTTTCATAATAAATGCCTTTCATTTGCGTTTCATTTGATATTCACATAACATTCATATATTATTAAATTAGATTTAAAGGTTCCACCCTGCTAATAAGAGGCTAGGGGTCTCTTCGAAAGATAGGTAGGGTGGTCGGTTTTGTAAAAGCGGGTAAGTCCTGAATCGGTATACTACCGGAAGGGTGGTATAAACTAGATGTAAACTAGTTGCCTCCAGGGTCCGCTTTTGTGTTTAAGAATTGAAATATAAACGTTTATCTTCCGCAATTCTTCCCCTTAAAGCTTTATAATATTGATCATTCGCTTGTTCGTAGCGTTTAAGAATACTATTATCTATAATGGTTCAAGTAAAGCATACTTTTAAAATTTTTGATATTTTAAAATACCACAAGATTTTTTTCTATTTCAGGGTAAATATTATCGATTTGTTTTTGAATTTCAATGGTTTTATACAGTGCTGTAACAATGCGGCAATATCGTGGTGCATCGTCCATCATTCTATCTTTTCTGTCTTTCAGGTATTTTCGTAAAACCTGATAACCGCCAATGTGATAATTCCAGATCTCCGGTGGAACACCCTCAAAATATTTTTCTTCGTTGATATAGATGCGCCGCTCATCTTCTTTGTAGATTACTTTTTCAATCCGGTCATTATCTTCGGAACCCTGATATTTGGTAACGGGCAAATCGAGTTCCGAACTTTTGAGCAAGTGCAGAGCAGTTAATTCTTTACCCAATTTTCCCATTTCCATAAATAGATCATAATCCGAAGTGAACGGTACGCGCGGAAAATCTATTTTAAGAAACTCTGCATAAGTTTCACGATAGATATTACTGTAAAAAACGCCATAGATGTAATAGAGGATTTCTTCGGGAGTGGGTTTCTTGTTATAACTTTTACTTAGTTTTTCAAATACAAACGGCGAAATATTTGGTTCTTTTTCATTTTGAGTATGATTGAAAAGATTTTTATTATTTTTGTCGGGGTATATGTATAAAGGAAACAGTTGAGCAGTTCCCGGTGATTGTAAATGATTAATGTCAATAATATTTTCCGAAATGAAAGCACATAACCATGCGGTGTCTTTTTTAAATTGAAATCTCGTTGTTAACAAGCCAATATTATCTTCCAGCATGTGGCGCATAGTATCTAGGCGCATTCTCTCAATCAATGATTGGTGATAAAATATATATCTATTATCAAAGGGGCGGTATAATATTTCTTTGATATCATTTTCATAATTATCTAAATCTTTTACTTTTTTTCGGGAATATTGAATTTTCCAGTTTGACTTATCTGTTAAATTATACGCCTGTGCAATTATATCATCAGGTTGGGAAAGATTTTTAAATTGAAGTATCCTGTTTCTAAGTTCATTTTTCTTAAAATCGATAACAAACTTATCCCTTGA
>JAHIPN010000285.1 GCA_018894595.1 bacterium | reverse complement strand
TATATGATCAGCAATTACCTTTAGAGCTAAGTCCTTTTTCTGGTCTTCTTTATATTTTATACCTGTGTTTTGGGCAGCAAATTCTATGATGGGTAAGAATAAATCTGTTTCAAAATCTGTATCAGCTTTTTGTAAAACAGAGGCGATTCTTTCGAAACCTAAACCGGTATCGATATTTTGTTTGGGTAAAGGAGTTAATGATCCGTCTTCTTCGCGATTGTATTGCATAAATACCAAATTCCATAATTCCAGATATCTTTCATCTACACCTACCCCGCCGCCTCCTTTTGATGCCTTCTCTTCGCCTAAATCTATATATATTTCGGAACAAGGTCCGCAAGGTCCGGTCGGACCAACTTTCCAAAAATTATCTCCTTCTCCCAATCTAACGATTCTTTTTTCGGGAAGACCTATAAGATTGTGCCAGATATCATAGGATTCGTCATCATCTTTGTATATGGAGATCCATAATTTTTCTTCGGGAAATCCTATAACCTCGGTAAAAAATTCCCAGGCCCACTTAATTGCATCTTCTTTAAAATAATCGCCAAAAGAAAAATTTCCTAACATTTCAAAAAAAGTATGGTGTCGAGCAGTTTTCCCTACATTTTCAATATCGTTTGTCCGAATGCATTTCTGGCTGGTGACAGCTCTTTTTAATGATGATTTAACTTGACCTAAAAATATTGGCTTAAAGGGGACCATTCCGGCAATGGTTAGTAAAATACTGGGGTCTACAGGAACCAGAGAGGCGCTGGGGATTATTTTGTGTCCTTTGCTTTCAAAGAATTTTAAAAATTTTTCTCTGATTTCATTGCTGGTCATGTAGGTCACGTGTACCATTACTCCTTCCGATACTCTGTATTGTTTTGAAATTTTCTAAGCGGGTTCGATGAATCGAACCCCTACATATTACATAGACAGCCGGGCCTGTCCTCGTGAAAACGGGGAACGCTTGTCCTACGGTTTTATATTAATCTTTGAGGGCGTATGCAATACGCCCCTACTTTTCTCTCTTTAATCTTCTTTACTATATACTATAAACTACATACTATATACTGATTTGGCTTCTGTCTTCTGACTCCGGACTCCCTCTTTCCTAACTCTACGCTAAACGCTCCACGCTATTATCCTTACTATCCTGCCACTCTTAGCACTTCTTCTATAGTAGTAATTCCCTGCATTACTTTTTCCAACCCGCTATCTTTTAGCGTTTTCATTCCTTTTTTTATAGCAGCATCTTTGATTACATTACTTGAGGCTTTTGATATTATTAATGATCTAATCTCTTCATCCAAAACAATAATTTCATATATAGAAGTTCTTCCGTAATATCCTGTATTCTTACAAAAAGAGCAACCTTTCCCTCTGTACAGTTTAATTTTACCACCTTTCTTTAAGTTGCCCTTAATATTAAGTCCGCTTAAGACATTTTTCTCAGGGGTATATTCTTCTTTGCATTTTTCGCATATAACTCTAACCAATCTTTGGGCAATTACCCCTATTACCGAAGATGAAATTAAATATTTTTTAACATCCATATCGATCAATCTGGTTAGGGCACTGGCTGCATCATTGGTATGAAGAGTACTAAAAACCAAATGTCCGGTTAGGGCTGCTTGAACTGCAATTTGGGCAATTTCAGTATCTCTTATTTCTCCGACCATTATAATATCTGGATCCTGTCTTAATGTTGAGCGTAATGCATTAGCAAAAGTTAAATTTATTTTTGGCTCTATTTGAATCTGATTTATTCTGTCTAATTTATATTCTACTGGATCCTCTATAGTTATTATATTCTTATCCTTAGAATTTATTTCATCTAAGGCAGCATATAAAGTGGTAGTTTTTCCACTTCCAGTAGGTCCGGTAAGTAAAATTATTCCATAAGATTTAGTAATTAGCGATTTAAATTCGTCTAATTGCTCAGGAGTAAATCCAAGTTGCTTCAATTTTATCAGTCCTTTACTTTTGTCTAATAATCTTAAAACAACTTTTTCTCCAAATATGGTAGGGATGGTTGAAGCACTTAGGTCTACTTCTCTGGTACCGAATTTTACCTGGAAACGTCCATTCTGAGAGAGATGTCTTTCGGCAATATTCATTTTAGCCAATATTTTTACTCGAGATATAACAGCTGATTTCATCTTGTTAGGTATAGTTTTAATATCATGTAACATTCCATCAATGCGAAAACGAATTAATAAGCTTTTTTCATTTGGTTCAATATGAATATCAGTTGCATTATCCTTAACTCCTTGCACAATTAATATATTTACCAGTTGAATAACCAGGGCCTCTTTACTTATAACTTCAACTTCTTTTAAATCTTTCCCTACTTCCTCTTCTTCTAATATCACATCTGTTCCCAATTTTTTAATTATGTCATCATACTCACCCAATTCGTAATAATTAGTAATAGCATTTAGAACATCCTCTTCAGAAGCCAATAATGATTTAATCTTTTTTATATTAGTATGATCTCTTATCAGATCTATAGCATAAATATCTAATGGATTAGCCATGGCAATGATTAATTCATCATTATTTTTGCTTATGGGGATTAATTTTAGCTGTAATGCGGTTTTCTTGGATATAAGAGATATAACCTCCGGGTCTATCACATAATTTGATAGGTCTACATATTCTGTTTCGAAGACATATTGCAAAACCTCATATAGTTCTTCCCTATCTATAGCCCCCATTTCAGATAATATTTCACCTAATGGTTTTTTATTGCCCTTCTTTTGTATTTCAAGGGCTTCTTTTAACTGTTGGGGAGTAATTAATCCCTGTTCAATTAAAATATCTCCGATTCTTTTATTGGTAAAAGGTTTTTTGGGCATTCCCATTTATATAACTCCCCCTATATTCGTTACTATTTTATTTCTTTGTAAACAAGTCTCCAAATAAATCCTTAAACAATATTTTATCTACATTCTGTTTTTTATTATACTCTTTCATGAATCTTTTTTGTTCTTCTTTTTCAGCTCTTCTAATACTTAAACTTATCTTTTTCCTTCGACTATCTAATTTTATCACTAAAGCTGTCACTTCTTCTCCCACCGAAAGAACGCTTTCCGGATTATCTATTTTTTTATGGGATATTTCTGATAAGGGAACTAATCCGTCAATATTTTCTTCTAAGTTTACAAAGGCTCCAAAATCGGTAAGATTTACTATCTTACCTTCCACTAAAGTCCCAACTGCATATTTCTTTTGAACCTCTAACCAGGGGTCTGGCAACAATCTCCTTTTACTTAAAGTCAGCTGCAATTTTTCTTTATCTATTTTTATTAGCTTAAATTCATATTCTTTGTCTTTCTTTAATATCTCACTGGGGTGTTTAATTCTTTCCCAGTCTATTTCAGACACGGGCAC
>JAHIPN010000284.1 GCA_018894595.1 bacterium | reverse complement strand
CTGTTTTTCTTTAGAGGATACAAAGCCGATGAAATCTTGAGCTGCTTTCAGTTTGTCTCCGGAAATACCCTTAGTTAACATAAAGTATACTCCACTGGTATAAGGTTTAGGCCACTCACCGGTAGCAGAAACTTTAGGAATTCGAGCCACTCCTAAATCATCACCTAATGCACTGACATAACCACTTATTGACCAGTCACCATTAATAATCATAGCCGCTTTTCCTTCTTTAAAGAGGGTATCAGCTCCATCATAATCACATTCTAAAGGAACAATTTTAGCATCAAACTTCATGTCATGTAAGAATTTTAGAGTCGCAATCATCTCTGGAGTGTTGAGGGTAGGTGTAACTCCGTCTTCGGCAAAAACTTTTCCCTTAAAACCTCCCAACCAGGGGACTAACCAAAAAGGTTCGGTCTGATTCCATACCAGGGCATAATTTCCTCCGGTAGTCAATTCTTTACCCACAGCCAACAATTCATCTGTATCTTTGGGAGCCTCTGCGATAAGTTTCTTATTGTAAAGGAGCATTAATTGGTTACCGTTAGAAATGGGAATACCCCAATATTTTCCCTCTAATTTCACTGCATCCATAGCTGAGTCTACATACACATTTAAGTCAAACAGGTTATCGACTGATTCAACGATATCTGCAGCCACAAAGGGACCGGCATGATCACTTACGGTCCACAAAACATCCGGGGCAGCACCGGCCAGGCTGGCAGTTAGAAAATCTTCCCTTAAAACTTCTACATTAGTCTTTTTAACTAACTCAATTGTAATGTTTGGATTAGCTTTCATAAATTCTTCAATTAAGGATTTGTTCCAATCTAAAGCCTCTTCGCCTTCTTTAGTCCAAAGTATCAGATTCACTTTAGCGCTGGCTATAGTAACTATACCCACCAACATTACTAACACTAATAAAACTGTTAAAAATTTCTTCACTTTATTTTCCTCCTTTAAATTTAAAAATATTTAATGAAACACCCAATTAATTATTCCTAAACCTTTTTTACCACCTCCTTCTTTTTTGAATTTTCTACTTTTCTTGCATGTGTTTGCTTTGCATATATTCTATTTTCTATATATTATTCAAACGTGAATGGATTATAAATGTTCAAAAATCCTTACCTGGAGCGAGGATATATGTATGGTACCCTGTGATGTTTCTTCTTCAGTCACAGATCGCCAATTTCCGGAAGGCAATTCAAATTTCACTGTTTCAGTTCCATTATTAGCCACAATCAACACTTCACCGCTGCCCTGCTCACCCTTAAAGAAGGAAAGCAAGTTATCCGTTCCATAATAAATGCGAATTACACTACTGGTAAGAGCGGGTATTTCACGGCGCAATTGAGCCAGTTTTATGTAGTGAGATATAAGACTTTCATCTGCAGTATCCCACTGGACGGGATAACGATGGGCATCATAGAATTCCTTTTCACCTAAAATTCCCCGCTCATCGCCTTGAAAGATTACCGGCGTTCCCGGCAGGGTATAAAGCAGAGTGGAAAGCAGTTTCAATCTCTCTACTGCTACGGGATTAGGTAAATCGCCAAAATTACCTCCCCCCAAATCAGTAAGGATACGCCCAGTATCATGAGAACTCACTAAGTTAAAACCCATAGCAGTAACATTTTCTCCATAGGCAGCAAAATAACGGCTCAAATTTGCCAGGGCACTCTCCCCATCAATACTCCCTTTGGCAAAGTTGAATAAGATATCTCTCCCTAAGGCATAATTCATAAGAGAATCATATTGGTCTCCCTGAACCCAGGAAGGATCAAGCTGCCAGATTTCCGCAATCAGATAAGCATCTGATTTTTCCATTTTGGCAATCTGTCGCATCTCCATGAAGAAAGCCTGTGCCTCGACTAATTCATTGGGTACATCAACTCTCCAGCCATCTGCACCAAAATTTAGCCAGTGACTTACTACTTTAAAAAGGTATTTCTTTACCTCGGGATTACAGGTATTTAATTTGGGTAAACTCCCTACCCCCCACCAGGCTTCATAGGCACTTGGATCACCAGGAGAAAAAGGCCATTTATGAATAAAATACCAATCCCAATAGGGGCTATCTTCCCCGTTCTTTACCACATCCTGAAAGGCCCAAAAACCTAAACCGGTATGATTGGGAACAAAATCTAAAATTACCCGCATTCCTCTTTTATGTGCTTCATTTAAGAGCTCCTGTAAATCCTCCTCGGTACCAAACTTTGGACTTATTTTCAGATAGTCATGAGTGTCATATCCATGGGCACTGCCTGAATCAAAGATAGGATTT
>JAHIPN010000283.1 GCA_018894595.1 bacterium | reverse complement strand
GCTCGAAAAAAAATACATAACCTTCCTCTTCAAACAGCTTCTCCCATTGCTTATCTCCTTTAGAATTTGTCTTCATTAGCCAAGGATACTGTTTAGAATCCTTATAAATAGCTCCAGCTAAAATGTATCCTTCATCAGATGTTTGTTCGACAAAAGACCAACCCTCGAATCCATAATCAGATAAATAGTGAATTATATCAGAGTCTCCTTCCGATTGGTCTTTTTCCTCAAATCTCTTATCCCATATTTTATGGCCGGATGCATCTGTTTTAATCAAATACATAGCAAGCCTTGTTCCTCCAATCTCATCAGTTAAAGCTAATAAAATATATCCTCCATCTGATGTCTTTTGAAGTGAAGTAACCCATGGCCATCTATATATCAATCTTGACTCACTTATTTTCTGTCCAAATGAATCTAATTTAATTAATCCTATATATCCTTCATCGTTGTCCTCGCCCACTAAAATATATCCCTCATCAGATGTTTGCATAATATATCTGAAAAGCATTCCTTGAAATTTTCTACTCCATATAACTTCAGGGGGGGTCGAAACCTTCAATTCTTCTGAAATTAAAGGCTGTGTTTCTTCTTTTTCCTTAACATTAATATCTTCTATCCTATCTTCATCAGTTAACTCAGAACCTAAGTCAATGCATGTATTCCAATTACCATCTGGTGTTTGGTAAGTACAAAAGAAATGATAATCTCCAACCTTATTTAAAGTAAGATTCCCTTGATAATTATAAGATTTAGATGGTTCAAGGGTGATGTTTTGTCTAATGGTAAAATCTGAAACGTGGTTATTAGGGTCTCTCCCTCCTACAGTTAAAACGGTAAAAGTAATAGGAGTTGCATTTTCATTAGTAATACTAAATTCAGCATTAATTGTATCTCCTACATAGTAAGGGGGTACAGGAGTTATTTTTAGAGGAGAGGTAATAACTGGGAGGGTTTTAGAAATTTCAGTAGTCTGTTCTATTTTGGCAATGTGCCTTTCAATAAATCCTGTCCCATTCTTAGGATCACTACTTGGATTAAACCAATCTGCTAGTATTTGTTTGTGGATTGGATCATTAGGATTTTTTTGAACTTCACCCTCTTTTTTAATAACTGTATAGCCAGGATAGTACCAAAATCCCGTTCTAGGATCTTTGCCAGTTTTATAACGTCCTTTTCTAATTCCAAAATGTAAGTGAGGTGAACTTTTATAATCTTCCAATTTACTAGAAACATATCCAATAGGGCTGTCAATTGATACTGATTCACCTACTGTAAGTTTGATTCCGCCTTCTTCCGGCCTCTTCATGTGATAATATACGCTACAAACATAATCTCCATCTGGATCGTCATTAGATAATTTATGCTCTATAATTACCGTATAGCCCATAACTATATCTGCAAATTTAACTATCCCATCAGCCATAGGATAAACTGCATAATTTTTTATATCGACATCTTCTCTTCCCACATCCTCCCCAAGATGGTATCCATTCCACTGGTTATTCCATTTACCGAAGTCTTGCCATAAAGGTGACCAATCACCCTCGAGAGGGAAACGAAAGCTATTAGCTACGGGTACTTCTTGTGTATTAGCAATAATAATTAAGGCAAAAATAACTAATAAAGTTAGTACTAATAGGACTTTCCCTTTCTTAAACATTTTCAGCCTCCTAGAGATTTATTTTCAAAGTACTAAGCTTAGTCAAAACATTTCAGGGTCGATAGAATGGTATTATATATTTTATTTTTTACTTTTTCCAAAATAGATTAGGGCAACTCCAATACCGTTTATCAAGATTAATTCCAAAAGCAACAAACCAGTATTAATTAATTGATAATTCTTCATTCCAAGGCCTGCATCTCCTAAGATAAAATGCCAACCTGCACTAATACCCAAAAACTGGCAAGGTACATAGAGAATAGCGATAATACTCCCGATTATACAAATTCCTATGCCTAAATCTTTCATGGCAATATACCTCCTTTTTAAATAGATAAAAAACTAAATCTCATTATCTATTCCTAATTTAATAATACTAATTTACAAATTTAAATTTATCTTTTAAAGATATAAAATCACCATTGTAATTCAAGTGCAACAAATTCCCAGCCTTCTTTGCCATACCCATTAAATAATTTTTCAAAATTCTCTTTATCTCTTGGAACTTCTTCAATGTTAATAACTTTATATTGAATATTTTTTGCAGCACAAGAAGGTGCGGGACTCGATAATATTGGCAGAATAATATTCAAAGCCAATAAGACTACAATTATTATTAATGATATCCTAATACATAAGTCACCCTTCGTATTTTCATCTCCTTTCTCTATAATCATTTCATCTATTTTATATATTTATATTTCTAAGATAACTTCAAATGTAGATAGGCTTGGTCCGGTATTTGAACCTTGACATATATTTAATCCCATCTTTTTTAGCTAACCTAAGGAATTCTCTTTTTATTCTCTCTTCTTGGTTAGTAAAAATCTAAAGTAAAAAATATCCGAATCATTATTCTAGTAATTTAAACTCCTCTAACACACTGTTAGAATTTAGAGAAATGGATATTTGATTATCATTATTTGAATGTTTCAAGCTGTATTGTTACTTCTCTGAATTCAGGAGGTGGGTCAAACGGTATTATACCCCCTGTACAGGTCTTTTTTTCTTTAAAAATTGCTTTTATTAGCCCGACCCCAGGAGCAAACCATTTATAACTTTCTCCATCAATCCTTACCTTCTCTTCTTCTCCTAGCCCTAGCCATTTCCCAGTAACCTTTTCTGCAAATCCAATAGTTTTGATCTTTAAACAACCTTCAAAGGTTCCAGCTGGAACCGTGACAATCTCATTTATACTTTTTATGGTGCTCTCAACTGGAATGGAAATCTCCGGTTTAAATGCGGAGGTCTCCGTTTCCTGCCAACTATTACCAATTTTAATAGGATAATTTATAATAATATCATAAGCAATTTCTGGTTCTATTTGTCCAGTTTTTTGGTGTGCAAATTCATAGACACTACTTTGATCTTCAATGTAGAACCAAAAACTAGTACGGCTAGACCCCCGTAATATATAATTTACTTGTTGGGGCGTTACTTTTTTTCCTTCTAGTTCTCTTTGAGGGAAATTAGTAATTATCTGTTTCCCAGATATTTCAGATTCAGGACCAGGATACCAGCCTCCTCCTTCTTTTAATAAAACTTGATATTCCCATTTTCTACCTTCATCTAAAGGAAAATAATCTTTTGAGCTAGAGGCCTCGGTAACCTCTTCTTCATCTGGTAGAGTTTTCTGGACTAATGCCTCTTTAACCTGTATAGTTACTTCTATTAAGGTAGTCTTACCTTCTACTATATTTAGCCCCTCATTTAATGCTGGCGGAACTTTTACGGATAGAGTCTTAGTAATTCCGCTCACATTAATAGGAATAGTCTCTAAAAATTCTAAATTGTTTATTTTAGAATAATTTCCAAAAATCTTTATTTCATCAGGTTTAGCCAATATTTGAGAAATATAATAACCTGGAGCTGGTTTCCCTATTATTCTTGGTTTTACTGGTAATATTTTCTCAGGATAACCAAGAGATACAGAAGGTGTATCTTCGGATTCTCTTGCAATAACCACAACTTCTTTTGTTCTATCCTCATCAGTTAACCCAGAACCTAAATCAACACATGTATTCCAATTGCCATCTGGCGTTTGATAAACACAGAAGAAATTATAATTTCCCACTTTATTTAAAGTAAGAGTTCCTTGATAGTTATAAGATTCAAATGGTTTAAGGATGATGTTTTGTCTATGGCTAAAATCTGCAACTTGATTATCAGAATCACGACCACCTACAGTCAATACGCTAAATTTAATAGGGAGCTTACCCTGATTAGTAATAGTAAATTCAGCATTAATTATATCTCCATAGTAGTAGGGAGGGGCAGGGGTTATTTTTAAAGGAGAGGTAATAACTGGAGGGGTTTTAGAAATTTCGGTAGTCTGTTCTATATAGGGTTTATTCTTTTTTAAAAACTCTATGGGATCAACAAAACTTCTGGCGGGGCCGTATCCTACCTTTTCTATTGGTGGAGGAGACTCGCTATTCCATATTCCAAAATGTAGATGTGGAGCTGGGACAAGCTTATCTTTATACCAAACATAACACTCTTTAATTTTTCCAATTCCCTGCCCTGCCTCAACCCCAACCCCTTCTTTTATGTTCTTATAAGGTTCTATGTGCCCATATAATGCAAAAAAATATTGCCCGTTACTCAACCGATGTTTTATCCATACAAAAGGCTGAGAAAGCTCTGTTTCTGTTTCTGGACAGTAGCATTTAGCGGGAATTTCAAATATCTTAAAGATGGTTCCATCTGCAATAGCTTTTACTTTGGTATCAGCGGGTGCATTATAGTCGTGTCCTAAATGATTTTCACCCGGTCCTCCTAGCCAGCTAAAGTAACCCCCTGCATCTGGACAAGGTTGAATAAATCTCTCTTCACCACAGGCTAATGAGCAAAATAGGCTAACGATTGCCGCAAAAGCAATTGTAAATAAAATCTTTGAATTCACCATTTACTTACCTCCTTCCCCTGCCCGCAATGAGCAGATAACTATTTATAATATACTAATAAAATTTAAAAAATCCTTCTTTTTACAAAAAGTTTTTATAAAGCCTTGCAAAATCTCTCGAATTCCTTATAATTCACTATTACCGCAATTTTGCTCCTTAAAAATCACGCTTTACCCCCTATAATCGTTTCCTCGATCTGGTTAAGTATAGTAGGTATTTGATTATTGGTAAAATTTATAATTCCCGCTTATGATTACCTATGAAACTTAAAAATCGTTTGTTATACGCGAAATTTGAAGGGTTATTTTTATAGTTAAGAGTTAAAAAGCTAAAAAATTTCTTTTTGTCGTTTTTT
>JAHIPN010000027.1 GCA_018894595.1 bacterium | reverse complement strand
TGAATTGATTCCTCAGCAAGATGTTTCAAAGAAAAATTACCATCTATTATCTTCGATGAAATTTCCTTAATAATATGCTTAACGGTAATTTCAGATAAGCTATATGACATGAATGACAAAATATAAGCTAAGGGAAAGATATATTGATCCGCCGTCCAAGCAGTTCCAATGAATCCAAACTGTTTAGCAAACTGAATAACTTCCGTTGATGGCGTATCCCATCGTTCGTGAATACAAAGAAGGCCCATAAGTTTTGCCAGTTGATGTTTGCTAAGTCGAACTTGCTTTGCTTGTGCTAATTTAAGATTCAATTGGCAAAACCATTGAAAAAGCCTTCTTTTTGGTATGAAATACTTTTTCTTGGAGTTTCCTTTATTCATCAATATAAATCTAGAATCAGTCAAAAGTGCATGTTTCAGTAATTCACTATCAAAATCTGGTTCTGCAAAATTTGAGAGGTCTTCGAAAGTAAAGCAGTGCTCATATTGGTTAAAAACATTTAAAATGTAAATAATTTGGTTGTCGTCCATTTTTATCTATCCGTAATCCTTGTAATTTATTTTATTATTTCTCTCCTCTTTTCTTCCAGGACAACCCGAAAGTTACCGGACTATTAACTTGGTACGCCTTCCTTATTTAAGAAAATGGGATGTGTTCCTATTTATTAATATCCATTTTTTCGATCTTTTTATTATTTTTTTAAATCTAATCAATCCAAATCGAGATACTTCCCGATATTGCTCCAACCTTTTACTAATTCCTTAAGAGCATTTATTCTTATTATTGATCTCCATAGATAACCTAAGCCGACAAAGCTTAAGATAAACCATAAAATTGCAAATGGTTCATAAACGTAAACCGATAGAAAACAACAGATAATCCAAGCCAAACCTATCCATATCATTACTCCAGCTAAACATAAAGCCCCCATTAAAATTGTTAGTAATATTTTTTTCATTTTCCTAAAACCCTCTTTTTATTTATTAAAAAATAGCTTGCTGCATAAAATTACTACACCAAATAAATAAATAAAAGTTGTTATTGAATATTGAGAAATAAATTTGATCGCGGGAATCTTCGAAATTAATAATATGATTAAAGCTAAACCTATACAAAAAATTGTAATATATTTTAAATTATGTATTTTATCAGTAAAATGCTCATTAATAAATTTAGGAAAAATAAATTTCAAAAAAACTAATATAATAAAAAAACAAAATATACAGATGCCAAATTTATTTAATATACTTAAAATGCTTAAATCAAGCCAAGTCGTTTCCATATTCATAAAATATTCACCACTTTTTACTCTTTAGTTTTCTCTTTTAAAGAAGCTAATTTTGTGATTGTAGCTCTTTAAGTTTATTTTTCGCTTCTTGAATTTTTATTTCTTCTCCCAATCAATTAAGAAGAAATTAGGAACCTGGTCTTATCGGGTCTCTTACGAAGAGTTAGAAAAAGTTACCGAATTATTGAGCTAGTACAACCGTCCCCTGACACATATTAAAATAGGGCCTTTATATTTTGATTTAAAGCGGGGTAAAAAAGTTATGCGTACCTTATTTTACCTATCTTTGTCTTTCATATACCACCACATATAAGCTATCGTTCCTATAACTGCAATTATTATCTTTCCCTTTTCGCTAGAATCTCCTAAGCAAAAAAGTAAAATAAGGCAAGCAGGTATAATAATTTCCATCTCTACTCCTTTCAATTATTCCTTGGCTATTCCATCCGCTACCAAGTTTTATCCAGCGGGAATTTTGTCCCATTGGTGGCTCTATGTTTTATCCATCGGAATAAAAGTTCCGGTGGCGTACCTTATATATTAATTTCTTCCTTCATCTCATTAATGTTCTTCCCGGTTAATTCCGATAATATATCTCCTTCATGATATAAAATTGATTTAATTTAAAAACTTATTCCCAGCTACCAGTCCAAAAAGCATTTTCTCCTTTCGGAGCATCACAAGAAATATCAAAGTTTTGAGGTTTATAGGTAACAGGATTAAACCTTGTTCCATCTTTTTTCGCAAACTGTAACACTCCTACGGTATATGTTTCACCAGCTTCCATTCTATTGATTTCAAGAATAAATCCACTTTTCAAAAGGCTTCCATTTACTTCCATTTTGACGTTTAGCCAATCAAAATTATCATTGTTTTCAATTATAAACTGCGTTCCTGTAAACTTCACTGATGCATTTAAACTGATAATACTTGGTTGTGTTTCTTCTTCTTGACTGGTAAAAGGATTAAACATAATAAAGTATACAATAATAACGAGTACAAGAAATCCTAAACAACCCGTTCCCAATGAAGATTTTTTCTTCTTTTCCTCTATTTCGGTCTTTACTTCTTCTCGTATTTTTTCTTCTTTTCTTATTTTTTCTCTTATCTTGTTTTCTTCATCAACGTTTTTTTTGGTGTAAGGATTATCTTCAGAATAATCTTGTTTAGAAAGAAGCACATTACAATTTTTACAAAACTTGCTACTCTCTTCATTTTCAAAACCGCATTGTGGACATTTTGTTTTCATACTAAAAATCTCCCTTTATTTTTAATATTTTTTTTCTGATTCTCAGTAGTTTTTTTTAATTACTATATCTCTTTAATCCTTCCGGAATCAATCCACTCTTTTATTAT
>JAHIPN010000282.1 GCA_018894595.1 bacterium | reverse complement strand
GACTTTAAGACTTGAGGGTTTTGATAAATCCATGCTTCTCTAATGGGAATAGATACCATAGGTCTTAGTAAAATATCACCTTCTTCATTAAAGAAAATCTGAAACTTATCCGCTTCAGTCTGAGTACTAATTAATTTCGTAATTTTTTCACCTATGGTTATTCTATTTTTAGAATCAATGGTTCTTGTACCTGCAGATATAAATTTTCCATCAATATGATTAATGAACTCTTTTTTTTTAGTTTTCATTTTACCCACCTCTTCATACAATATAATCTATAGTGGGAAATATGTCAAGTGGGAATGTGGGAATTATCGATATAATACAAATTAAATTTAATTTTTATTCGTCAGCTGTATAAAAAATACGTAAAAAGCATTTCCAAAAGATAATCGTAAAGGTCTGGCCATACTAAGATATTTCCATTCGAATAAGGTTATGTCAAATGTTGACCCCATTATCTGTTCTAAAATATTCCAGTTGGTCTGGTTGTGATGTGACTACCTTATTTTTATGGTGGTAAAAGGCAGCTTTTAAGTAGATATTCTGGTCGGGGCGAGAGGACTTGAACCTCCGACCCCCTGAACCCCATTCAGGTGCGCTTCCAAACTGCGCTACGCCCCGACATTTTACATTATACTAAATGATTTTATTTATAGCAATAAAGTTTTGTTATTTTTTATTGGATTAGTGGATTGCTTTACGAGGGAGGGGATGGTACAGGGAAAGATGGATTCCCATTTTCATGGGAATGACATAAGAGGGCGTATTGCAATACGCCCCTACTTCGCAATAACAGAAATACTTCGGGTCGGATGAATCCGACCCCTACAAGTAATAAAAGAGGAAGGTGTTGGGGAAATTATAGTTTGATGAATCTTTTTCCTTCGATTTCTTTTATTAGATCTTTTAGTTCGAGATTTAGTAAAATTTCGCTGACTTTACCGGCGGAAAGTTTGCTGGCTTCAATAATTTCATCTATTTGGGTAGGTTCTTTGGTAATAATTTGGTAAATTATCTTTTCTTCTTCGGTTAGAGAAATATTTTTTGTAACCATCTCTTTTTTAGCTGTTTTTTGGGGAAGCACTATGTGAATTTCTTCTAAGATATCCTGATAAGTGTTTACTAATTTCGCTCCCTGTTTTATCAGATTGTGCGAACCGTTGGATAACGGAGAGTTTATATTACCGGGAATTGCAAATACTTCTCTGCCCTGGTCAAGGGCAAAATCAGCAGTGATTAGAGCACCGCTCTTTTCGGCTGCCTCTACTACCACTGTTCCTAAGCTTAATCCGCTGATAATGCGATTCCTGCGGGGGAAATTCTGTCTTTCCGGTAGAGTAGAAAGAGGAAACTCGCTAATTACTGCTCCTGATTCTTGTATCTCTTGAGCCAACCTTCTATTTTCAGGAGGGTATATATGGTCAATGCCGCAACCCAATACTGCTATGGTCCGACCATTTACTGAAAGGGCGCCTTTATGGGCGGCCGTATCTATTCCCCGGGCCATTCCGCTAATTATGGTCAATCCGGCTAAAGTTAAATCTTTGCTTAATTTCTCGGCTACCATTTTTCCGTAGTAGGTGGCTTTTCTTGTGCCCACGATGGAGATAGAATTTTTGTCTGCTTCAACGATAGTTCCCTTAAAATATAAAACCGGAGGAGGATAATGAATGGTTTTTAGATTTTCGGGATATAAAGCATCTTCTATGGTTAAAACATTGACTTTATGTTTATGTATTAAATCTAATTCCCGTTCGGGAATGATATTGTTTTTTTCTTCGAAGAGCCTTGAGGATATTTTACTGCTCAAATTTAGTACTCTGGATATTTCTCCTGATTTTGCCTGCCAGGCATTCTCGACTGAGCCAAAGTATTCAAGTAATTTGTAAAATCTTTTTGGACCTATGTCCGGTATTTTATTCCAGGCTAGCCAGTATTTTAATGAATTTTTTTTCAATTGATGTTCCTCCAATTTTTTAAGGTCTTCCAGTCTGCCGGTCTACCGGTCAATTTAGTTAGCCATTTCACCAGATGAGATTGCTTCGTCACTTCGTTTCTCGCAATGACAGAATAAAAAGATGGATTCCCACTTTCGTGGGAATGACATAAGAGGGCGTATTGCAATACGCCCCTACTTCTTACATACTACTCGATACTTGTTTTCGTAAGAATGACAAAGGCATGGGCACAATTCATTGTGCCCCTACAAATAGCCCCTGATTTTTCTCTTCCTCTTATTCTCTTTTTTTTCTTTACTATATACTTATTTCTTAACTCGATACTATTTTTATACGATATACGATATACGATATACTAATAAGGTCCTTTGCTGACTAATAGATTGACATTTTTGCTGTTTGAATTTATATTTCCCGGCTCAGGGGTTTGGGTAATAACCACGTCCTTAGGGACGGTAAAATGATTGGTATAGGTAATTCTGCCTAAAATCAGGCCAAATTCTTCGATAATGACAGTGGCTTCTTTCAGCTCTTTATTTTTGAGGTCAGGAATAATTAGGGCAATAACCTTACCCCCTTTGCTTACCACCACATAAATTTCTCTGTTCTTTTTTACTTTCGCCCCGCCGGCCGGATCCTGGGTGATGATTTTATTTCGGGAGATTCTTTCGTCAAATTCTTCACCGGAGACATATATCTTTAGTCCGGCATCATACAATTTTTCCTGAGCAACATTTAATTCGTCACCGATTACCGAGGGGACTACGGTATCGGAAACATCAAACATGTTTTGGAATACCAGAAAGGCACAGGTCGCACCGGCACCCACTACGAAAATTATAAAAGCAGTGATGAAAAATGATTTAAAGATAAAACGAAAGATTTTTCCTATCCAATCCATTTATAACCCTACCCTTTTCTTATCATTTTTGCCATAAAGAATCCATCCAGCTCTAAATCCGAATTAGAAAGCCCGGGGAGTATCTGTATAAATTTATTTTGGTTGTGCTGACCTGACTCATAGGCCGGTAATTTTCGTTCTTTTATAAATTTACTTAAATCTTCTAACTCGAAATCAGGATGTTTTTCTAAAAATCTGCTTACTGCTTCCTCGTTCTCTTCCGGTTCGGTACTGCAGGTAGAATATACTAATGTCCCGCCGATTTTCAGGTAATTGGAAGCGGTGTCCAGTATTTTCCCCTGTAGTTCGGATAACTGTTCAAATCTTTTTGAGTCATAAGTTTGCCATCTCAAATCAGGTTTTCTCCTTATCACTCCTACGCCGGTACAGGGAACATCTATTAAAACTTTATCTGCTGCCTTTAGGTAATTATTATCTAATATAGTGCCATTATTCTGCCTGGTTTTTACTATATCTATTCCTAATCTCCGGCAGTTATCTTTTACCATTAATAATCTTGACTTATTACTGTCCATTGCCAGAATACTGCCTTTATTTGCCATTAATTGGGCAAGATGGGTAGTCTT
>JAHIPN010000462.1 GCA_018894595.1 bacterium | reverse complement strand
GTAGCTTATGAACAATATGTAATAGATAATGAGATTATAGGTATGGCGATGCGAGCTTTACAAGGAATAGAGGTAAATGAAGACACTTTGGCTCTTAAAGTAATAGATAAAGTAGGGCCAGGAGGCAATTATTTAGCCGAAGCACATACGGTAAAACATATGAGATCAGAATTATTCTTTCCCAAAGTTAGTGATAGATCTTTAAGAGAAGAATGGATCTCAAAAGGAGGAAAAGACGCTCGCGAGAGAGCAAGAGAAATAGCCAAAAATATTTTAGCTGAGCATAAGCCTCTTTCGATTCCTACTGATATAGATAAAAAAATTAGAAGTAAAATAAAAGGTTTAATAAAATTTTAGGAGTTGAGGATAAATGAAGATCGGATTAGCTCAAATAGATTGCGAATTGGGAAATATAAAGGTGAATTTAAATAAAATAAAAGAATTTATTTCCAGAGCAAGAGAAGAAAAAGTTAATCTTTTAATCTTTCCTGAATTAAGTCTTACAGGTTATTCAGTAAAAGAGCTTGTTCCTAAGGTAGCTATAAGGATAGATGATCCTATAATTGAAGATTTAAAGAGAGAGAGTAAAGATATTTCTTTTGTAATAGGCCTGGTAGAAGAATCGAGAGATTACAATTTTTATAATTCCGCTCTTTATCTGGAACAAGGGGAGATAAAACATCTCCATCGAAAGATATATTTGCCTAATTATGGCATATTTGAGGAGAAAAAATATTTTACGAGCGGTGAAAAAATGAGATCTTTCGAAACATCTTATGGTAGAATGACTATTTTAATTTGTGCTGATAGCTGGCATCCCGTTTTACCTTATATTTCAGCTTTAGATGGTGCATCCATTTTTATACACACTGTCGCCAGTTTTGAGAAGGGTTTAGGAGAGGAAATTTCCAATCGTATTGCCTGGGAAAGATTGAATAAATTTTACGCTCAAATATTTTCTTGTTATGTTATTTTTGTTAACAGAGTAGGTTCTGAAGGAGAAAATAAGTTTTGGGGAGGGTCTGCTATTATTGCACCGGGAGGTAAAGAGATAGTAAAGGCTGATTATTATAAGGAACGGCTAACTACGGCTGAAATAGATTTAAAAGAAGTCCGACGCTATAGAAATATTTTACCGGAATTTAGAGAGGAAAAGATTGATTTAGCTATAAGAGAACTTGGAAGAGTAAAACAAGAAAGAAGCGAGACCTCTTCTTTTTAATATTTCAATAAGTTATTTAAAAAGAAGATTTTGAAAAATTAGTTCATTATTTTGAACTATCCTAATTATATTTATAATTTTATATTTTTTAATCTCTCTATTGCTTCTTCTAATCTTTTTTCATCAACGGTTAAGGCAATTCTCACATATCCTTCACCATATTCTCCGTAGCCGATTCCAGGAGTAACAATTATTCCTGTCTTTTCTAATAAGAGATTAGAAAATTCCATAGAACTCATGTTGTTTAAAGTGGGAATCCAGAGGTAAAAAGTAGCTTTAGTTGGCTTTAAATTCCATCCTAATTTATTTAATCCATTTATTACTACATTTCGTCTACCGGTATAAATATTATTCATCTTCTCTATATTATCCTGAGGACCGGTTAAGGCTTCTATCCCGGCTTGTTGTATTGCCTTGAATACACCCGAGTCGATATTGGTCTTTATAATAGAGAGAGCTGAAATAGCTTCTTTGTTCCCCACTGCAAAACCAAGTCTCCAACCGGTCATATTATAAGTTTTGGATAAAGAATGAAATTCAATTCCTACTTCTTTAGCCCCGTCTACTTCTAAGAAACTATTTGCCTTGTAATCATCGAAGGTCATCTCTGAGTACGCAAAATCATGGCAAACTAGGATATCATATTTTTTAGCAAATTTTACTACCTTTTCAAAGAAATCTTTATTGGCCACTGCAGCAGTAGGGTTGTTAGGGTAGTTGATAAACATTAATTTAGCTCTTTGGGCAATTTCTTCATCTATTTCTTCTAAATCAGGTAAAAAATCATTTTCTTCTAACAAGGGCATGATATAAGGGAAGCCATTAGCAAATAGAGTTCCTGTTTTGTAGACCGGGTAACCGGGATCAGGTATAAGACTGAAATCTCCCGGGTCAATAAAAGCCAGAAAGATGTGAGCTATTCCCTCTTTAGAGCCAATAAGAGCCATAACTTCCTGTTCTGGATCTAAATTTACTCCGAATCTATTTTTATACCATGAGGCTATTGCTTGTCTGAACTCAGCTGTTCCTTGGTAAGGAGGGTAGTTATGAGTGTTAGGGTCTTTAACACTTTCTCTAAGTTTTTCAATTATATTATTAGGTGTTGGTTGGTCAGGATCACCTATACCTAAGTTAATAATATCAATTCCTCTTTTTATGGCTTCTTCTTTTTTCTTATCAATCTCTGCAAATAAATAAGGGGGGATAGTTTGTATTCTTTGTGCTATTTTCATAAATGATTTCTCCTTTTAAAGCATGGGATAAATTTCTGATAACAGTATTATGGTTCTTAATTATAAGTCCCGCATAAAGATTAGAGCTATTATCTTTACACTTCGGCAAGAAAACCTTTCCTGATTATTCTTTGGAGCTCACCTCATCACCAGTAATGATTGTTGCCCGCGTCTCTACCTCACTTGAAAAAAGTGAGGCAATAAATATTAAGTTTTTAATAACATAGTATATATTTCAAAAAAAGTCAAAAATTTTTTAATAAAAATTGCAAAATTTTATGTTTTAACAAGATTAAATAATATTATTAAAATATTTTTATATATTTATTAAAATATTTTAAAAAAAAGAAGGATATTTTAAATAAATGTGGTATACTAAATATGTAAATAATAAAAATGTTAAGGAGAAACCTTATGAAGAAAGGGGAAATTAATCCAATTTTATTAAGCTTTGCTCCCGTAGTAAAAGGAATTGCTAAAATGTTTAGTACAGATTGTGAAGTTCTTTTGCATGATACTAGTAATTTAGAAAATTCAATAATTATGATAGAAAATGGTCATGTAACCGGAAGAAAAGTTGGAAGTCCAATGACTGATTTAGGATTGTATTTTTTACAATCAGATATTTTTAAGGATACCGAGTTTATTGCCAATTATCAAACCGAAAACAAATATGGAAAAAAATTAAAGTCAACCAGTATTTTTATTAGAGATAATAAAAAGAAAATAATTGGGTTTTTATGTATTAATTACGCTTTGGATCATTTATCAGAAATTAGAAAAAAGATAGATGATTTTTGCACAGTTAATAATGATGTTGATAAAAATGTTTTTAATAACGAAGAAAAAGAGGAGATTTTTACAGATAATCTAGATGACCTTTTGGAAAGAGTTTTTATAAAGGCACAGGAAAAAGTGGGTAAACCAATAGAAAAGATGCAGAAGGATGATAAGTTAGAAGTAGTAAGATATTTGCAGAAAAAAGGAGTTTTTTTAATTAAAGGAAATATTGACAAAATTGCAAGAAAACTAAATGTTTCTCGTTATACCGTCTACAATTATTTATCTGAGATAAAACCAGAAAAAAATATCAAGCTAATTTAACTAATTATTTATTTAAATTTGTCTGAAGTAGATAAAGAAAGGAAGTGAAGAAAAATCAAAAAGGAGATCATTAAAACTCAAAAAGCCCCACTGGCCATTGGGCCCTATTCGCAAGCAATAAAGGTGGGGGATTTACTGTTTATTTCTGGCCAAATTTCTATAAATCCAGAAACTAATGAGTTTATTGATGGTGATATT
>JAHIPN010000281.1 GCA_018894595.1 bacterium | reverse complement strand
TCTCCTTTTCTGCTTGATGTTCATAAACGCCAATAATAAAGAGTAGTGCCCCCTGCTGTAAGACATCATCATACTCCAATCCCATTCGGGAATATCTTTTGGCTCTTGATTTCAATAAGGGTTTAAACTGATTAAATAATTCCTCCATGGCTTTTACGTTTCTCTGTTTGGCTTTGGCGATTAGTTCTTTTAATTCGGACATATAAATTTCTCCTTTCGTTAAAATAGTCGCAAGGTGTAAGATACGGGATGTAGCACCACGGCGTGCCGTGGTGAAGAAGAAGACACGGCTCGCCGTGTCTCTACAAATTCTTTTGTATTAATTCATTGCCATTAATTCATGTCTTAGGAGTTTAAACCGTCTTCTTGCTTCTTCGCTGGAGAGGATATTTTCCCCCTCACCCTGACCCTCTCCCGCCGGGGGAGAGGGGATTTGGGAATTGGGATTGCCGCTTCCTTCTGCGGGTTCTTCATCAGATCTTTCCTGTTCCTCTCCCCGGTAATCATTCTTAAGGGCAGCACTCAACCAGCCGGCAGGGTTTTGGATGTTCTTCCTCTCCGTAAGTAAATCTAATTTCTCCTCAATCTTCTTCACCGAATATTCTTTTAGCATTTTCTCAATAAATTCCTCCTTAAAATCTAATTCAACCATCCGTTCTCTTATTGCTTGCCCTGTATAGTGATCCTTGCTATTGTGTGGGGCATGTATTTTTTCTTCTGCCTGTGCGTTGCACCTGTCTGCGTGCGGATACGCACAGGCAGGCGCAGACAGGTCTCCTTTCTCTTTTAATTTTTTAAAATTAGCAACAGCAACAACAGCATCTTTTCCCTCTTCTGTTGTTGTTGTTGCATTGGTAATGTTAAGATTGGTATTGTTAGTAGGTAATTTTTTCCCTAGGTTAGGAGTAATATTTTCCTCTATATGGGGGAAAATATTACCTTTCAATAGGGTATTTTTTACCATATGAAGAGGAGTAACTTGGTAAATATTTCTCCTATAATTGCCTGAGGCAGTCTTTCCTTTGCTTATCTTCTTAATTAATCCGTGTTTTAGTAATACCTGGTGAAATTTGGTTATAGACTTTGGGGTAAATTGCATTTTCTTGGCTAAGGTAGCTAAAGTAGGCCAGGCTAGATCTTTACCCTTGTAGCAATAATTAAGCAATTGAATATAGAGCATACCCGGTCCGGTTCCCAATATCTCTACACAGTAATCTAAAAAATAAGAGGAGATGATAACGTACCCTTCTTTGGTTAATTGATCTTGATTTACAAGAAATTCTTTTTCCATATTTTTCTCCTTCTTCGAGAACAGTTATTAGTTTACCCCCCCCTCACCCTAACCCTCTCCCTCCGAGGGGAGAGGGGAGAGAAAGACGAGATATCCGCGCTTCCTGTGGTCATTCGCAATGACATTTATAATTACAACATAAATAATTTTTTATGTACTTAGTTTTTTGTTTATTTATTGTTTACTTTTTGTTTATTTTTTATTTGTTTCATTTAATATTAGGAAGAATAAAAAAAATCCAGATAACACAACGGTTATCTGGATTTTAATTAGGCAAATAATTATTATTTTTTAAAAAATTGAAGCAGAATTTATCTTAAATGAGAGAAAAAAGTCAAAAAAATTAATTTATTTTTAATTTATCTTCTTCTAAATTCAACATTATCCCTCTTCGAGAAATTACTTTTAAAACATCTTTGACCATTTCTTTATTCTTTTTATTATTACCAATAGTTTTTAGAATGACCCTTCTTATTTTATATAGATGAAAGGTTATCTGAACATAGGTAGCATCCTCATTTTCTTTCCAGATTGTATCCAAAAGATCATTATGGGTAAGTATTTTTCCTCTGTTTTGAGCCATAAGATGAATTAAGGAAAATTCTTTTGCGGTAACCAGAACTTCTTTCCCCTCAAAAATGATTCTATCCGGTCGGTGCCGGTCGATTTGTAAAATAGTGGTCAGCTGTTGGCTATCATCTTGCGCGTAGGGGCAGACCTTGTGTCTGCCCTCTCTGCCCTCTATAAAACCATTGCCCTGCAAGGCACCATCTTTCACTTTACAGCTTTCGGTAGGGAATCTCTTTTTGATTCTTCCGGCCAATTTTTCCGGTACTACTTTGCCCAGCTCTCCCTCGGATAATTGCTCCAAGCATTTCTCATCATCGTAACCCTCTCTTAGTAGAGCCCTTATATAACTCCGACCCAATCCGGGGACATGCAGGCGCGCAAGCCCGAGCCCCTTTTCCTCCACTCCCCAGGCCAGCCTTTCCGAGAGTATTTTTATTCCGGCCAATTCTTCTTTTTTATTCTCCTTTTTGCTCCAGCCCAAACTTTCACCCACCGCTGCCAGGCTATCAGCCAGCCAGGAAAAGCCTTCCCCTAATTTCCGTATTGTCCCGCCGTAGATTTTGTAAGCCTCCTCAATCTCTTTTACCTCTTTATCTCCTATCCAATCATATAATAGGAGGGCTTTCTTGATAGAAAGATAATCTTCTGTTTCAAGCCCCTGGTCTTCTCCGTCTAATTCTAAAATATCCTGATAAATTTCTTTACCGTCTTCTCCCCGGTCTGAGACTAATTCCGCCATCTTATCTTGATAATAATATTTCCAGTCACCTGCTTTATAACGGTCGGTGATCTGATTAAATTGAGGGAAGGAGATGGGAATATTTTTTCCTTCACCGCTTTTAGTCAAAAGAGTAATTATCTCTAAAATGGTCAACTTCCCCCTTTTATTTTTTAAATATTCCTTAAAGAGAAGATAAGTATCTATATCTATTCTCCGGGAATTAATCAGTACTCCCGTCCCGGTGAGGGATAACTTTTCAGTATCTTTATCTTTTCTGCCGAATTTTATTAAATTATGTTCTATCAATATCTTTAAGCTTTCCTTAATCTCTATTTTCAAATCATCTTCTTCAAAATTAAATACCCAGTAATGGTCATCTTTTTTAAAATCAGAAGTTAATTCCCTAAAATGATTATCCAATTTTTCTGCCGTATTTATTCCCTTTGCTATTTCCTTGAGAAGAAAATTAGTAAAGTTCTTCTCCTTCTTTAAGGGACGGTAGAGCATTTGCGTATCTGATTTTAGGGAAGAGTTGTATTTTCCTTCGGGGTCATTTACCCGCGGCATTCCTGCCGGACTGGCAGGTTTTAAAGCATTAAAATAGAGATTTTCCAGGACGGTTTCCGAAATGAGAGAAGGTGCCAGAAAAATAACCCGTCCAAAATTATCTTTTTCTTTCTGATTTAATCTTCCTGCTCTTCCTCCCATATTCTCTACCTCGGTCACAGAAAGACTGGTACGATAGCCATTTCGATAATCTCCGTCATCACCGATGTATTTATCTATGGAGAGGATGACATTTTTAAAAGGCAGGTTTATTCCCATAGCCAGGGTAGTGGTAGCACAAATGAGCTTGATCTCTCCTTTTTTAAGATAGGTCTCTACCAGATTTCTTTCTTCCCAGGAAAGGTCAGCATTATGATAAGCTATCCCTTTTTCTAATAAATAGAGTAATTCGTTCCGGGATCTGGTCTCCTCCAGCCGGGAAAGTTCGGCAATTGCCTCATCTGCCCGGGGAGCATCAATCTGCCCGGCCAGCCATCCGGCCCACTTGCGGGTATCTTTACGGGTAGGGAAGAAGAGGAGGGTAGGTTCATCTTTTTCTACAAAATAAGAGACCGTTTTTCTTAGATAATCTTCATAACAATTATCCCGGACTTCATCGGGAGCAAAGAAGGTCTCTTCCCCACAGCAATAATTATTATGAGTGATGTATTTGAAAGTTCCTTCCCGTACTAACCCTTTCCGCAATTCGACAGGACGCTTATAAGAAAGCAGGGAATCAGCCGAAATCCAGTTCAAGAATCCGGCTTCATTATCTAAACATGCCGATAAGCCGATAATCTTAAGTTCCGGTTTATTCTTTTTGATATAAGCAATTATCTCTTCCAGGAGGGGACCGCGGACGGGGTCATGAATCATCTGCAGCTCATCGATAATGACCAGAGAGATATCTTGTAAGAAATCAGGATATTCGAGAAGGAAATAATTAAATTTCTCATAGACCATGACCACTACCTGGTAATCTCCTTGAATAATCTTCTTATCGTATTCCCGGCGGTCCCGGGAAGAGATAAGTGTGTTTATATCACAATCAGCATAAAGGTCACGAAAGTGACGATATTTTTCTTCGGCTAAAGAACGCAAGGGGACCAAATAAATGGTTTTTTTCTTATGGACAGCCTGAGTGATAGCCGCCATCTCCCCGATGAAGGTCTTCCCCGAAGAAGTCGGCGCAATCACTAATAAATTATTTTTGTTCCTGTCATTCCCGTT
>JAHIPN010000280.1 GCA_018894595.1 bacterium | reverse complement strand
TTCTTACGTGAGATTAACTGAATTCCAAGTTCATTTTTTAAATAACAAGGGTGAGAGAATATTCTCACCTTCAAATTCTCTTAGAAATGGGAGTGCCTTTTGTAAATTAATTCAAAGCAGTTCAGAGGGAAGAAAAGAGTGTTATAAATCATTCTATGATAATAGTTTAAGAAGTGCTGAGTATGGAAATTCTTATATTTTTCGATGCCGTTTCGGTATTATAACCTGGATTACTCCGGTGTTAATTGATGGGGAACTTTTAGGTTCTTTTATTTCTGAGGGAATTTTAATACGAAAACCAGCTCCTTATTTTATAAAAGAAGTAATAGAAATGACTGAGAATTTAGGAATAGAAGAATTTAAATTAAGAGAAGCCCTGAAAGAGATAAAGATTGTCTCTGAAAAAAAGGTTAAAGCCGCTGCAGATATACTTTATATTGCAGCTAATTATTTATCTAATACGGAGTTGTTAGATACTAAGATGCGTCAAGAAAAATATATTCAACAGGCAAGGATATCTGAAGAAATTCAGATGATGAAAAGAAAAGAGTTAGAATTACTTGAAAAAGAAGAGGAAGAGGAGAATTCTTTTATTTATGTCAGCTCGATTTATCCTTTAGAGACAGAGAGAGAGCTACTAAGGAAGGTTAGATTAGGGGATAAAGAAGGAGCCAGAGAGGTTTTAAATGAAATTTTAGGTAAGATACTATTTAAAAATGCTGGGCGAACAGAATTAGTCCGAGCTCGAATCCTGGAATTAGCCGTAGTTCTTTCCCGAGCTGCCGTAGAAGGTAATGCAGAATTAGAAATGATTTTGGGATTGAATTTTGAATATATTCAAAAATTGGGTAAGCTTAAATCCATTGAAGAATTATGTGTTTGGATTGTAGAAGTTTTAGATAGATTTACTGAGTGTGTTTATGAGAATAAAAATATTAAAAATGTTAATATTATAATAAAGGCGAAAGAATTTATTCAAGCAAATTATAAAAAGAAGATAAAATTGAAAGACATAAGCAAGGTGGTTTGCTTAAGCTCTTATTATTTAAGTCATATTTTTAAAAAAGAAACAGGATCTACTCTATTTGAATATCTAACTAAAGTTCGGGTTGAAGAGGCTAAAAGATTATTAGAAACTACTCAATGGAATACAACTCGAATTTCCTTTGAAGTAGGTTGTACAGATCAAAGTTATTTTTGTAAAGTTTTTAAGAAAATCGAGGGAATATCACCATATAAGTATAAAAAAACAATGAGAAAATAAGCAAAATAGCTTGCTTTCAAGATTATAAATAACCCCTCAATTTCCATTATTGAGATATACACCCTCTAAATTCATTCTTCTGTGTGAGTAAGTTAAATTGATAATAATATTGAATTAGCAAAAGATTACCTGAAATGACAATATATTACAATATTTTAGTAAATATTGTTGTTATGATGTACTATATGCTTATAAAAAGATATTTTAGGAGGTAAAATTAATGATAGGTGGTTTACCAGGAGGTCAATATAAACCTCTTTCACCGGAAGGAATCAAAGATATCCATGATACATCACTTCGACTTTTGGAAAACGTAGGGATGGAAGTAAACTGTAAAGAAGCGTTAGACATATTTAAAGAAAAGGGTGCAAAAGTTGATTTTAACAAAAAAATAGTAAAAATACCTCATAAGATGGTAGAAGATGCTATTGATACAGCTCCTTCCAAAATAATTCTTTATGGTAGAGATGATAAACATAATCTTGATTTGGAAGGTTCAAATGTATATTTTGGGACTGGTGGTACTGTTTTAAACGTACTTGATTGGGAAACCAATAAAAAGAGACCTTCTACTTTAGAAGATGTTGCGCAATTTGCAAAATTAGTCGATGCTTTAGATAATGTTCATTTTTATCTCTTACCTTTATATCCTACAGAATTACCCAAAGAAACAGTTGATGTAAATAGATTTTACGCTGGCATTTCCAATACTTCCAAACATATTATGGGAGGTATTTATGATAAAGCAGGATTACTCGAAACTATTAAAATGGCAGAAGAAATTGCCGGAGGACCAGAGCAGTTAAGAAAACGTCCATTTATTTCTTTTATTACTTGCGTAATGAGTCCTTTAAAATTAGAAAATACTTATACTGAATTTTTAATTGAGATTGCCCGCAAAGGACTGCCGGTAGCCTGCCCCAGTGAAGTTTTAACCGGAGCAACCGGACCGGTTACCCTGGCGGGTGATTTGGTTTTAATTAACGCGGAGACTTTGGCTTGTGTAACCCTGGCTCAGTTAGTTAACCCCGGAACTCCGGTTATATATGCTTCAACCGCTTCTATTATGGATATGCAAAAAGGTATTTATCTTGGAGCTGGAGCAGAGCCAGGTCTTATAAATGCTGGTGTAGCCCAATTAGCTCAGAATGTAAAACTTCCTTATTATGCTACTGCTGGAATGTCTGATTCCAAAATTCCTGATGCTCAAGCAGGATATGAATCGGCAATCAGCGCGTTAGCTGTTGCTTTGTCAGGAGCGAATTTTATCCATGATGCAGCTGGGAATTTAGAATTTTGCATGACTATCAGTTTTGAAAAAGCAGTAATTGATAATGATATTTTAGGGATGGTTATGCGAATGGTGCAAGGGATTAAAGTAGATAAAGAGACCTTAGCAGAAGATTTAATTACTAAAGTTGGTCCAGCCGGGAATTTTCTT
>JAHIPN010000279.1 GCA_018894595.1 bacterium | reverse complement strand
GGTTTATATCATGTTTTGGAAGGAGTAATCTCCCCTTTAGACGGAGTAGAACCGGAAAATTTAAAGATTGATAGTTTATTAAAAAGACTAAAGACTGAAAAGATACAAGAGATAATATTAGCCACTAATCCTAATATTGAGGGAGAAGTTACCGCCTCTTATATTACCAAATTGATTGAACCTTTAAAAATTAAAGTAACTCGCATTGCTTATGGTGTTCCTATAGGGGGAAGCCTGGAATTTGCCGATGAAGTGACTTTAACTCAAGCCTTAATGGGAAGGCAAGAAATTAAATAATTAAGTAAACACAGAAATATATAAGAATAAATAAAAACCTTTTTGTCGGTTTTGTGAGTTATATAATCAATCTTATTTCCAACGCAATACGCAATACGCAATACGCAATACGAGATATAACCTATTATAAAAGTATTTTTAAAAAATGGAGGCACAATATAATGAACAAAAAAAAAGTTACTATTGACGGAAATACTGCAGCTGCTCATACAGCATATCATCTAAGTGAAGTTGTAACCATATATCCGATTACCCCTTCTTCACCTATGGGTGAATTTGCTGATCTTTGGGCTGCTGAAGGAAAGCCTAATCTTTGGGGAACGGTTCCTCAAGTGACTGAAATGCAAAGCGAAGGAGGTGCATCGGGAGCAGTTCACGGATCCTTACAAAGAGGAGGTCTTACTACAACTTTTACCGCTTCCCAAGGACTTTTATTAATGATTCCTAATATGTATAAAATTGCCGGGGAATTGACTTCTACCGTATTTAATGTTGCTGCTCGTTCGGTGGCCTGTCAAGCCCTTTCCATATTTGGTGATCATAGTGATGTAATGGCTACCAGGGGGACCGGTTTTGCTTTACTTGCATCTAACTCAGTGCAGGAAGCTATGGATTTTCCTTTAATTGCTCAAGCAGCAACCCTGGAATCTCGAGTGCCTTTTCTCCATTTCTTCGATGGTTTTCGTACTTCGCATGAAGAATCTAAAGTTGAACTCTTAACCCCAGAAGATATGAGATCTTTAATTAATGATGATTTAGTAAGGGCTCATAGAAAAAGAGCACTTTCTCCTGATAACCCTGTTATTAGAGGGACAGCTCAAAATCCGGATGTATTCTTCCAGGCAAGAGAAACAGTCAATCCTTATTATCTTAATTGCCCGGATATTGTGCAAAAAGTTATGGAAAAATTTGAGAAAGTTGTGGGAAGAAAATACGAACTGTTCCAATATTTTGGCGCCCCGGACGCTGAAAGGATTATTATATTAATGGGTTCAGGGGCTGAAACAGCGCAAGAAACAGTGGAGTATTTAGTGAAAAAAGGAGAAAAAGTAGGTTTAGTAAAAGTTCGTCTTTATCGGCCATTTTCCATTAAGTATTTTATCAGTTCTCTGCCTAAAAATGTAAAGACTATAGCTGCTTTGGACCGCACTAAAGAACCGGGAAGCATTGGAGAACCACTTTATACTGATATAGTAACAGCAATACAAGAAGGAATATCTGAAGGAATAGCCCCTTTCAAAAAGACTCCTAAAATAACCGGAGGAAGATACGGACTTTCTTCCAAAGAATTTACTCCCGCTATGGTAAAAGGAGTATTTGAGGAGATGAAAAAAGAAGTTCCTAAAAATCATTTCACCATAGGGATAAATGATGATGTAACACATACCAGTATTTCTTATGATCCTGATTTTTACATAGAGCCTGCTGATAGAACTCGGGCAATCTTTTATGGTCTTGGTTCAGATGGAACTGTAGGAGCTAACAAAAATTCTATAAAGATTATCGGTGAAGAGACCGATGATTATGCTCAAGGTTATTTTGTTTATGATTCTCGAAAAGCTGGTGCACTTACTATTTCTCATCTAAGGTTTGGACCGACTCCTATTCACTCACCTTATTTAATTAATCGGGCAAATTTTGTAGCCTGTCATCAGTTCTCCTTCTTGGAGCGTTATGATGTATTAAAGACTGCTCAGCCAGGGGCAATATTTCTGCTGAACAGCTCTTATTCTGCTGATGAAGTATGGGATCATTTACCATACTCAATTCAAGAGACCATTATCGAGAAAGAGTTGCGTTTTTATATAATTGACGCATATAAAATTGCCAAAGAAGTAGGCTTGGGAGCAAGGATTAACACTATAATGCAAGTATGTTTCTTCTCTCTTAGTAAAGTTATTCCTATTGAAAAGGCAACTGAGGCTATAAAGCGATTTATAAAAAAGAGTTACGGTAAGAAGGGAGAAAAAATTGTAAATACTAATTTTGCCGCAGTAGATAGTGCCCTTCCTAACCTTCATGAGGTTAAGGTTCCAAATAAAGCTACTAGTAAATTAGCAAAACACCTTTCTGTTCCGGTAGAAGCACCTGAATTTGTGCAAAAAGTAACCGCGAAGATAATTGCTGGAGAAGGAGATGATTTACCTGTTAGTGCTTTTTCTTCTGATGGAACTTTTCCCAGTGGTACTACTCAATGGGAAAAGAGAAATATTGCTCAAGAAATTCCCGCCTGGGATCCTGATACTTGTATCCAGTGCGGAAAATGTGTGATGGTATGCCCTCATGCAGTTATTAGAGCCAAGGTTTATGACTCAAAATTGCTTTCTTCCGCACCGGATAATTTTAAATTTGCAGAGGTAAAAAATCCACAGTTTAAAGGTATGAAATATACTATCCAGGTTTCCCCTGAAGATTGTGCTAGTTGTAACCTTTGTGTGGTGAACTGCCCGGCAAAAAATAAAGCTAATCCTAAATTGAAAGCCTTAAATATGGTTTCTCAACCACCTGTCAGAGAACAGGAATCTAAAAATTGGAAATATTTCTTAGAAATTCCTGAAGTTGACAGAAAAGAATTGAAACTTAGTGCAGTTAGAAATGTTCAGTTCTTACAGCCGCTTTTCGAATTCTCTGGTGCTTGTGCTGGCTGTGGAGAAACTCCATATGTAAAACTTTTAAGTCAGCTATTTGGGGATCGAGCTGTTATAGCCAATGCTACGGGATGTTCTTCTATCTACGGAGGCAATTTACCTACTACCCCTTGGACCTTTAACAAAGAAGGCAGAGGTCCAGCTTGGTCTAATTCTCTCTTCGAAGATAATGCTGAATTTGGATTAGGCATGAGGTTGGCTATAGATAAACAGCTTGAATATGCCTTAGAATTATTAGACAGGCTTTCTTCTGATAT
>JAHIPN010000278.1 GCA_018894595.1 bacterium | reverse complement strand
TGGAGGAACTCACTGTCGGGCAACCGGGGAAGTGGGAACGATTAAAATTACTAAATGGGAAAAGAGAGGAGAAAAAATCCGTCTGGAGTTTATCTGCGGAAGGCGTGCCTGGAAAGATTATTTCTGGAAGAATGAAGTGATTAAAAATATTTCTAATAAATTAACGATTAAGGATTCCGAACTGGGAGAAGCGATAGATAGAATGCTTGAGGAGAGAAAAGAAATTAGGAAGGAATTAAAGGAATTTAAAGAGAAATTACAGGAATATGAAGCAAGAAATCTAATCAATGAATCCTCTTTGAGAGATGATGGAATAAAGATTATAAGCAAAGTATTTGAAGAGAAAAATTTTCAAGAAGTAAGGGGATTGGTACAGAAGATTATTAATCTGGATGACAGTGTAGTTGTATTAGCTGGAATTAAGAGTAAAGGAGAGGGAGAAGGAGCAAAGATATTGTTTGCCTGTTCTGGGGTTTTAGAATATGATATGAATGGGCTGATAAGAGAAGCGGGAAAATTTATTGAAGGCCGGGGAGGCGGAGCTCCTAATTTTGCGCAAGCCGGAGGGAAAAGGGCTGAGGGGATTGAAGATGCTCTGAATTTTGCTTTGGAGCATTTTCAAGAATTTATTAAAAAATGAGAAAAAATAGAAAATTAATAAAAAAATTAATTTTTGTAGCGGTTCTTCTCTTAATAGTTTTTTTGTTGATAAATTTTAATTCATTTTCTACGGAAAGAGATTTAGATAAGGAGCAGAAATTAGGGAAGAAACTATCTGAAATTATTGAGAAAAAACATGAAGTGGTTGATGATTTAAATCAAAATTCATTGATTACTGAGATTGGTAATAAATTAGCTGAAGCTTCTGAGATGAGAGAGATGCAATTTCACTTCAGGATATTAAAGGAGGATGGGCCTAATGCCTTTTCTATTCCGGGCGGGTATATTTATGTAACTTATGACCTTTTTGATTATATTCAATCAGATGATGAATTAGCTGGAATTTTAGCCCACGAAATTGCTCATGTAATCCACAATCATGCCTTAAAACAGACCAGAGATAATACTAAATATACCTTGTTGACTATCTTGGCTGTTCTTTTAACCGGGGAGCCGGATGTGGGTGTACTAGGGAAGCTTACCACTATAACTCTTCTTAACCAATACAGCCGGGAGTACGAAGAAGAGGCAGATTTAACCGCCATAGATCTTTTAACCAAAACAGAATATAATCCGGTAGGTTTTTTAACTTTTTTAGAAAGGTTGTATACCCGGGAAATGTTTAAACCTGAATTAAACTTGGGGATATTTCAAACTCATCCTGAAACTGAAAATCGGGTTAATTACGTAAAAGATAAACTAAAAGAAAGAGGAATAGATATCGATAGGCGGGCTACTACTGATTATCTTAAAGTGAGCTCTAAATATATATTAAAAGATTCTTTTTATACGGGCGTTATCTGTATTGATGATATTCCTGTGTTAAATTTAACTTTTCCCAAGAGAGAGGAAATTTACCTTAAAATGATAGAAGCTGCTCAAAACCTGGATAAATTTATTAGCATCGATCTAGCTCCCTATGAAATAAATGTTTTATCAGAGGGGTCTACCTCTACACTGCTGGTTCGCAATAATAGAATCATTTCTTTAGATGATTCAGAAACTGCCATTATAAATAAATCTTCCAGGGAAGTATTAACGGAAACCCAAGATAAAATCAAACAAGTTTTATGGGAGTTCAGACTTAATATGCCTTTTGATATTAAGGGAAATTTAGAATATTAAATAGAGATAAAAAAATATTTTATTTAATTTTACAGAAAAAAATGCCCATCCCTTGTCAGGGACGGGCATTTTTTCATTTTAGTTTATTTCATTAAATACGAATTTCTTATGTTTGTTCTAGTTTAAAATACTCCTATGCTTTTAAGGAAGACTACAAATATAGCAACAGGAGCAACATATTTAATAAGGAAACGATAACCGCCACCTAAAGTAATAGCACCTTTTGCACCAATATTTCCTTCTTCAATTGCCTTATCAGTTCCCCAGTACCAGCCGATGAAGATACAGAGTAAAAATCCACCTAAAGGTAGAAGTATATTAGAGGCTATAAAATCGAGAGAATCTAAGAAATCTCTTCCACCGATAAATTTATAACTAGACCATACACCTTGGCCCAAAGAAGATGGGACACCTAATAAGAATATGATTATACCCATAATCCAAACTGCTTTCTTACGGTCCCATTTTTTTTCATCGATGAAGTAAGCACAGACTACCTCAAGTAGGGAAATAGCTGATGTAAGGGCAGCGATGGTCAGTAGGAAGAAAAATAAAATTCCGAAGAAATGACCAATTGCTCCCATAGAAGCAAATACAGCCGGAACAGTTATGAAGGTTAATCCTGGTCCTGCACCTGGTTCTAATCCAAAAGCAAATACTGCCGGGAAAATGGCAAAACCTGCAAGGAGAGCGATAGCAGTATCCGTTCCAGCAATCCAGTAAGAGTTGGCAGGAATATCCTGGTCCTTTTTAAGATAACTACCATAAGTTATCATGCAGCCCATTCCCAAACTTAGCGAGAAGAAGGCCTGTCCTAAGGCAGCTAAAATTCCTTCTGCACTTAATTTGCCAAAATCTGGTTTCAGATAGAAAGATAACCCTGCACCTGCTCCGGGTAGAGTTAATGCACGGACAATTAAGACCAACAATATTACTACTAAAGCAGGCATTAAAATCTTTGAATATTTTTCAATACCCTTTTCAATACCAGCTGAAACGACGCCTATACACATAAGCATAAATATTGCGTGCCAAACAATAGGGGTTACAGGAGAAGTAATAAAACCAACAAAAACGTCAGCAGGATTAGCACCGGCTGCCATATATGCACCTGATTTAAAGATATAGGCTGTTGCCCATCCGGCAATAACTGAGTAGTAAGATAGGATAACAAACCCGGCTATAATTCCCATTAATCCGACAATCCACCAAGAACTCTTCGGTACTAATTCTTTAAATGCTCCAAGTGCATTTTTTCCTGATTTACGGCCTACCAATAATTCTGAATTCATGATAGGAACACAAACTAAAACGACAAAAAGTAAATATACTAATACAAATGCTGCACCACCATATAATCCGGTGATATAAGGGAATTTCCAAATATTTCCCAGACCTACGGCTGAACCGGCAGCTGCTGCTATAAAACCAAATTGCGAACTCCAGTTGCCTCTTGTTTTAATTTCCATTTAAAAAACCTCCTTGTTTTTTATTTTTTTGGAAAATTTCAATGAATTTTTAATAAATTAATAAATATATAATATTTCGCGGGACTCCTATGATAAGCATTTTACTATCTTTTTCAGTAGCATCACCACCCTTTGTTTTAATAAAGTGAAATCTGCAAGTAGACAAGTAGAATAGATTGTTTGGATAAAAATAAGTATAGTTCATAAAAATAAAAACAATAATACTCTTTAATTATTATATATACGACATAAATTTAGAAAATCCTTCTTTTTTTTGAAAATATTTTAAAATTTTTTAAAAAATTAATTTAATCAGTTTTAAATGAGTATTTAAATAAGTTAATTTACTTAAATGTTATATTTGAAAAGGTACAGGAGTAAAAGATAAGACACAGAAAATTAAAGCGCAGATTCCCAATATTTTTCTTCTTTTATCTAATGGCGTGAAATCATCTAATGGTGGAGGGTGATTAAATCCAAATATAAGAAGTAAGACAAACAATAATGTCCACGCCGGATTAACAAATATGCAAATAAGGCCTAAAATACCCAGGGTTATATAGTAAGCAATTTTACTATTTTTGCCGAACAAGGAATAAATTACGTGTCCGCCATCTAACTGTCCAACCGGAAGGAGATTTAAAGCAGTTACGAACAATCCCACCCAGCCGGCATAAGCTATAGGATGCAGGATTATATCCTGCCCTTCGGGAAGACGGCCGAACATTATTTTTTCTATAAATGAGAACAGCATGGAACTTCCCAGAGGAATAACCGGCCCCTCGATTTCTGAAATTACTGCTACTTCTGATAGTTTAAGTCC
>JAHIPN010000277.1 GCA_018894595.1 bacterium | reverse complement strand
CAGATTGTTGGTGGAATAGTAGATGGACCGTTAGGTTTTGATAATGCTATTTCCAAAGAAGCTGCAAAACACAAGGGAGTTGAAAGTCCGGTTTCCGGAGAAGTAGATATTGTATTGGTACCAAATATTGAATCAGGGAATATTTTCGCCAAAGGTTTAGTCTATTTAGCTAACGCAGTACCTGCAGGATTGCTCTTGGGCGCAAAGGCTCCTGTAGTATTAGTTTCTCGTTCAGATAGTGCCCAGTCAAAATTGTATTCTATTGCCCTGGGAGTATTAATGAGTGAGATGACTGAAAATAAATAAGATTAGGTGATCTAAGAGAGGTGATATTTTTATGGCCAAAGATTATAAAATATTAGTGATAAATCCTGGTTCTACTTCCACTAAAGTAGCATTATTTTCTAATGAACAATTACTGTTTGATAAAAAGATCGAGCATAGTAGTGAGGAATTATCCGTTTTTCATAAGATTATTGACCAATATGAATTTCGACTAGATATAATTTTAAGTTTTTTAAAAGAAAAAGGGATTGACCATTCTGTTCTCGATGCGGTAGTGGGTAGGGGAGGATTATTAAAACCTATTGCTAGTGGTACTTACCGAGTGAATGACAAAATGTTAGAGGATCTTCGTAAGGGAGTAAGCGGAGAACATGCCTCTAATTTAGGGGGATTACTTGCCCATGGAATTGCTGAGAGGCTATCTATCCCTTCTTATATAGTTGACCCGGTAGTAATTGATGAGATGAAACCTGTTGCCAGGGTTTCAGGTATGCCAGAGATTCCGCGAATTAGTATACTCCATGCCTTAAATCAGAAAGCAGTTGCGCGAAAAGCAGCATTAGATTTAGGTAAAGATTATGAGAAAGTAAATTTTATTATAGCCCATTTAGGTGGAGGAATTTCGGTAGGAGTTCATTGTAAAGGAAATGTTATTGATGTCAATAATGCTCTTAATGGAGAAGGACCTTTTACCCCGGAAAGAAGCGGCGGAGTGCCTGTAGGTGCCCTGGTAGAGCTTTGTTTTTCCGGTAAATTTACCAAAAATGAGATTATGAAAAAGATAAAAGGTAAAGGTGGATTGGTGGCTTATTTAAAGACTAATGATGTCAGAGAAGTAGCAGAGAGGATTAAGCAGGGAGATAAAAAAGCAAAATTAATTTTAGAGGCCATGGCTTATCAAGTAGCTAAAGAGATTGGAGCAGGAGCTACAGTATTAAAAGGTCAAATAGATGCTATTATTTTAACCGGGGGGATAGCCTATAATAATGAATTTGTTAATATGGTAAGAGATAGAGTGAGTTTTTTATCTTTAGTTATGGTCTATCCGGGAGAGGAAGAGATGTTGGCTCTATGTGGCGGTGCCCTAAGAGTTTTAAAGGGAGAAGAGGTGGAAAAGATATATTGAATATATTGAGTAAGCGCATAAAGATATTTGTAGGAAGTTTTGGAAGTGGTAAGACAGAGATTGCTATTAATTATTCGATATATTGTCGAAAAAATTACCGTCAGGTCGCTATTGTAGATTTAGATATAGTTAATCCTTATTTTAGAACTCGAGAAGCGAAAGATGCCTTAAACCTTAAAGATATAAAGGTAATTGCTCCTGAAGGTGATTTATTTTATGCTGATTTACCCTTAATTTCACCCGAAATAAAAGGTTTAATCCAGAATTCAGATTATCATTTGATTCTTGATGTAGGGGGAGATGATGTAGGAGCAGTCGTTTTAGGTACCTTTAAGTCTTTCATTAAGGATTTAGATTACGAAATGCTCCTGGTAGTAAATTCTTACCGGCCTTTTACTCAAAATATATTCCAAATCAAGCAAATGGCTCAAGAAATAGAAAATAAATCTCGATTAAAGATTAGTGGAATTGTAAGCAATCCTAATTTAAGCAGGCAAACGAATGAAGAAATAATTAAAAAGGGAAATGTTTTAATAAAACAAGCAGCCCAGAAATTAAAAGTTCCTATCAAATTTATCTGTATAGATGAACGGTTCTCTCAAAAAATAAGGCAGGAAAATTTTGAAGAACCAATATTTTATATAAAACGTTTTATGAATTTACCGTGGAATTAATTTCTAAAAGGAGGAAAGAAAAAAGAACATGGCAAAAATTATTGTAGATGAAGAAAGATGTAAAGGGTGTGAGTTATGTATCCCTGCTTGTCCTAAAACTATTATAGTAATGTCTGAATATTTTAACAAAAAAGGCTATCATCCGGCCAGACAGATTAACCCAGAAGAATGCACTGGATGTGCTTTTTGTGCAATTGCCTGTCCGGATGTTGCAATTGAAGTATTTAAATAAATTAGTCGTTAGTGAATAAACCTAGCGTGGAGCGTACAGCGTTTAGCGTATAGGTGCGGGTAATAAGTGTAAGGGAAATACAAAATACAAGACATATTAGTCGTTAGTGCAAGATGCAAGATATGAGATACGAATTAAGGTTTACAGAAAAAGGAAATTTCTATACAATTAAATTATTATTAAGGAGGCTGGAAAATGGGAGAAAAATTATTAATGAAAGGGAATGAAGCTATTGGAGAAGCGGCAATCCGTGCTGGTTGTCGATTTTACTTTGGTTATCCAATAACTCCCCAAAGTGAAATAACGGCTTATATGGCTAAGAAACTATTAAAAATGAAAGATGCTGCTTTTGTGCAAGCTGAAAGTGAATTAGCAGCTATAAATATGGTCTATGGAGCCGCTGCTACCGGGGCAAGGGCTATGACCTCTTCTTCAAGTCCGGGGATAAGTTTAAAACAAGAAGGAATTTCTTATATTGCTTGTGCTGAGTTACCTTGTGTAATAGTAAACATGCAAAGAGGGGGACCAGGATTAGGGAGTATACAGCCTGGACAGGCTGATTATTTTCAAGCTACCAAAGGAGGGGGACACGGTGATTATCATTTAATTGTACTGGCTCCTTCTTCTGTGCAAGAGTTGGTAGATTTAACTGTGGATGCTTTTGATTTAGCTGATAAATATACAAATCCCGCAATGATATTAGGTGATGGACTCCTAGGTCAAATGATGGAATCGGTAGAGTTTAAGGATAGAAAAAAGGTTGATTTGCCGGATAAAATGGGATGGGCTTTAACCGGATGCAAAGGAAGAAAAAAATATATTATTGTTCCCTTTAATCTGGACCCTTACGAAATGGAAAAAGTGAATTTTAAAATTCAGGAGAAATATAATAAATTAAAAGAAAAAGAAGTTAGATATGAAGCAGTTAATTTGGATAATGCTGATTTAATAATAGTTGCTTACGGAACAGTAGCTCGGATTGCAAAAACTGT
>JAHIPN010000276.1 GCA_018894595.1 bacterium | reverse complement strand
TTGGGAATTTTTATACTCTACGGTCTCGGCCAGGTTTAAAAATACTTGGCGGCTTTTATCTCTTATATCTTCAGAAGACAGGGAAAGTCTTTTCTTTAGTATCTTTCTTCTTATTTCCTCTTTGTTCATAATCTTTATTATAATATAGTTATTTGGTATTTTTGTCAAAATTATCAGGGTTAAATATAAAACCCCGCTATGTCGTGTGCGTTAGGTTTTGTACCTGTCCTCAAACAGGTGGGCATCTACCTAAATGTTTTATGTTTCCGCGTTAACCAGGTAGTTAACGTTAGGTATTTGCCTTTCCTCCGGTGGAGGGAGACTTACCTTAGGCCTACATTCTACATTTAGAGCTCGATCCCTCTTTATATAAGTGTTGGTTCAAAACTTAATCAGTCAGCACGAGCACAGCAGGGTAATTGTTTATTTCTTTTCGACCTTATAATATCATAATTTAAAATATCTTTCAATATATTTTAGCGTTTAGCGTACAGCGTTTAGCGTATAGAATATTAGTTATCCAACCCGGTTTACCAGTTTACCAGTTGATCGGGTTGTGAGATATAGGTTTTGGATTACAGATTTCTTCTTAATTATATCATTCCCGCTTACATATGTCATTCCCGCGGAAACGGGAATCTGTCTTCCACAATTTGTAGGGGCACAATGAATTGTGCCCTTCCTATATTACTGCTTTTTCCTGTGGGCACGATTCATCGTGCCCCTACAGGTTACTCATTACTTATCACTGGTTACTGTATTCTATAGCTATCTTTGCGGTAAATCCAATTTGATATGAAGTTCTTTTAGTTGTTTTTGGTCCACTTCAGATGGTGCATCAGTTAATGGGCAAGTTGCCTTTTGAGTCTTAGGAAAGGCAATCACTTCCCTAATTGCGCGAGCTCCAACCAAAAGCATAATCAACCTATCCAAACCGAAGGCAATCCCCCCATGAGGCGGTGCTCCATATTTTAAGGCTTGTAATAAAAATCCAAATTTTTGTTCAGCTTTTTCGTCATCTATTCCTAATAATTTAAAAATTATTTTTTGAAGGTCTGTATTGTGTATTCTGATACTTCCTCCTCCAATTTCGTTCCCGTTAAGTACTAAATCATAGGCTTTTGAACGTACTTTTAAAGGATTAGTATCTAATAATTTAATGTCTTCGTCCAGGGGTGCTGTAAAAGGATGGTGAACTGCTTCATGTCTTTTTTTCTCCGAGTTATATTTTAACAAAGGAAAATTTGTAACCCAGAGAAAATTAAATTCCTTTTTGTTATGGTTAATAAGGTTTAAATCGTTCGCTAATTTTAATCTTAAATTTCCCAATGCCTCATAAACTATTTCCTCTTGATCGACAACAATTAAGATAAGATCTCCCGGGTTCGCATTAGTTTTAAATTTAACTTTTTCTATCTCTTCAGGAGAAAGAAACTTGGCTATGGAAGATTGAAAATCTTTTTCTTCTTTAATTTTTATATAAGATAAGCCTTTTGCACCAAAGGAAGTAATAAATAATTGTAAATCATCGAGTTTTTTTCGGGAAAATTCCTCATCACTTTCAACTTTTATAGCACATATTTCCCCTTTATTTTGAATCACTTCTCTAAATACTTTGAAGGAATTTTTTTGAAATATTTCAGTTAAATTTGTTATCTCCATTCCAAATCTTAAGTCTGGCTTATCTGTTCCATATCTGGAAATTGCCTCTTGATAATCCATTTTGACAAAAGGTAATTTTATTTTGATATTAAACAATTTATTAAATAAATAAGCAAACATTTCTTCTACTAAATTGAATATATCATCTCTATCAACAAAAGACATTTCCATATCAAGCTGGGTGAATTCTGGTCCTCGGTCAGCTCTTAAATCTTCGTCGCGGAAGCATCTTACTATCTGGTAATATTTTTCAAATCCGGAAATCATCAATAATTGTTTAAATAATTGAGGCGATTGAGGAAGTGCATAAAATTTGCCCGGATTTACTCTACTGGGGACTATATAATCCCTTGCCCCTTCCGGTGTACTCTTGGTTAAAAAGGGTGTCTCTATATCTAAAAAACTTTTGCTATTTAAATAATTTCTAATTTCCATACAGACCTGGTGTCGTAAGCGCAAATTTTTTTGCATCTTTAACTGTCTTAAATCCAGATATCTATATTTTAATCTCAAATTATCATTTATCTCTATCTTATCATTTATGTTGAAAGGCAAAGTGTCGGAAAAATTTAATATTTTTACCTGCCTGGCTTTGATTTCGATTTCTCCGGTAGGCATATTAGGATTTTTTGAACCAGCTAAACGAGAAACAACCTTCCCTTTAACTGCAAGCACATATTCATTTTTAATGATATGGGCTTTTTTATGTGCTTCAGCAGAATCTTTTGGGTCAAATACAATTTGTGATATTCCTTCACGGTCTCTTAAATCAATAAAGATTAAACCACCATGATCTCTTCTGCTCTGAGCCCAGCCCATTAAGATTACTTCTTTTCCAATATCATTTTTACGTAGCTCTCCACAGGAATTGGTCTTCTTCCAAGAACCCATAGGTTCTATAAATTCTTTTGATTTTTTCATTGTGTTATCTACTCTCCTTTATGTTTCGTATCGCGTATTTCTTTTAGGGATAAATTTTGTTCAGCATTCTCGGGAAAGGAATGGTTTCGCGAATATGGCTTAAACCGCATATCCAGGCAACAGTTCTTTCTATTCCTAAACCAAATCCAGAATGAGGGACTGACCCATATTTCCTTAAATCTAAATACCACTCATACTTTTCTCTGGGTAATTTATGCTCTTTAAGCCTTCTTTCTAATAATTCATAATCATCAATTCTTTGTCCGCCCCCGATAATTTCTCCATATCCTTCTGGGGCCAAAAGATCAGCTCCCAATACGACTTCTTCTCTTTTTGGATCAGGCTTCATATAAAAAGCCTTACATTTTACAGGATACCCACAAACAAATACAGGTCTATCATATTTATTCGATAGGATTGTTTCATCCTCTCCACCAAAATCGTCTCCCCATTCAACTTTTACTCCATTATTTTTTAAAATATCTATTGCTTCATCATATGAAATCCTGGGAAAAGGTGTTTTTATAAGTTCTAATTTGGATACATCTCTTTCTAACAATTTCAATTCATTTTCTTTCTTTTCCAACACTTGTTTTACAATATAAGCTATCATATTCTCCTGTATTTCGTTGTTTTCCTTAAAATCCACATAGGATGCTTCAGGTTCAACCATCCAAAATTCCATTAGGTGTCTTCTGGTTTTAGATTTTTCAGCTCGAAAAGTTGGTCCAAAACAGTATACTTTTCCAAAAGCTGCAGCAGTTGCCTCATTGTAAAGTTGTCCACTTTGTGCGAGATACGCCTTATCGTCAAAATATTCAGTCTCAAATAAAGTAGTCGTCCCTTCGCAAGCTGCCGGAGTAAGTATCGGTGTATCCA
>JAHIPN010000275.1 GCA_018894595.1 bacterium | reverse complement strand
GGCGAATGTCGAGAATTATATAGTAAGCACCTGTGAGCGATCAGATGTTGATACAGTTATTATAGACGGAAAAGTTATTCTGGAAAAAGGCGAATTCCTAAATCTTGACGAAGACTCTATATATCAAGATTGCAGAAAAGAAGCGATTAAATTATGGAAGAAAAACAATTGGCCATTACCGTAATTTATTTGTGTTTTTTATAGATCATGGCAAGGGCAGACAAAATAAAAAGAAAGGAGGTAAATTTAGAGAAAGAATCTTTTAGCTATTTTTAAAGACAAAAGTAAGAAATATATATTCAAGGAGGGAAAAATGAAAAATTTAAGCAAAGTGTTTTTGAGTTTATTTTTAGTTTTGATTATATTGTTTTGTACAATATCTTTTGTTTCTGCCGAAAAGCAATTAGTAATGGCTATGGTTACCAACGAGGCTGGCCTTGGAGATCAGTGTTATAATGATGGAGCCTGGGCTGGATTAATAATGGCTGAAGAAAAATTCGGGATTGAAAAGAAAGTGTTAGAATCAAGGGAGCAGGCTAATTTTGTTCCTCATTTTATGACCCTGGCTGAACAGAAATTAGATTTGATTGTTGCAGTTGGTTTTATGATGACAGATGCATTGGCAGAAGTAGCGGAATTATTTCCTGAAACCAATTTTTGCATAGTCGACGGGGTAGTAGATGCTCCCAATGTTGCTTGTCTACTTTTTAAAGAGAATGAGGCTGCATTTCTGGTAGGGGCTGTTGCCGCTAAGATGGCTAAATCAGGAATTGTGGGCTTTGTAGGAGGTATGGAAACTCCCATTACCAAAAAGTTTGAGGCGGGTTATAGGGCCGGAGTTATGACTGCTAATCCTGATGTAAAAGTTTTAGTATCCTATGCCGGTACTTTCGCCGATCCTGCTAAAGGAGAAGAAATGGCCACTGCTCAATATAACCAGGGGGCAGATGTAATAGTTCAAGTAGCGAACCAGACTGGGTTGGGGGTTATAAATGCTGCCAAGAAGATGAATAAATATGTAATTGGGGCGGAAATAGACCAAAATTATTTAGCCCCCGACAATGTAATCACTTCTATGATTAAACGAGTTGATATTGCAATTTTTAATGCTGCAAAGATGGTAAAAGAAGGAAACTTTAAAGGTGGAATTTACAGGTATGGAATGAAAGAGGGCGGGGGTGATATTGCTCCTACCACGGGAAAACTTGTTCCGAAAGAAATTCTTGACTATGTTAACATACTAAAACAGATGATAATCGAAGGGGAAATTAATCCGCCTACTACTTTAGATGAATTAGAAAAATTTGCACCGCCTAAAGTTTAATTGATTGCTTGAAGCCGGCTTGATTACTTTTAGTAATTAAGCCGGCATGCTCATGCTTTATTTTATGTTATTGAGGTATAAATATGTTCCCCATTGTAAAAATGGAAAAGATTGTAAAAAGATTTCCTTTAGTCTGTGCCAATGACCATATTAATTTTGAAGTCAAAAAAGGGGAGATACATTGTCTTTTGGGGGAAAATGGTGCGGGTAAAACAACTTTAGTGAATATTCTTTATGGTCTTTATAATTGCGATGAAGGGAAGATATTTATTAGAGGTGAAGAGGCTTACTTTAAGGGTCCTTCTGATGCCATAAAAAGGGGGATCGGGATGGTGCACCAACATTTTATGTTGATACAGGTGTTTACCATAACTGAAAACCTCATTTTAGGGGCTGAACCAACTAAAGGGTCTTCTTTAGATATAAAAAAAAGCGGAAGAAGAGATAACTGCATTATCTCAGAAATATCAGTTAAATATAGACCCCCAGGCTTACGTAATGGATATTTCGGTAGGCATGCAGCAGAGAGCTGAAATATTAAAGCTCCTTTACCGAGGAGCAGATATAATGATTTTCGATGAACCTACAGCTATACTTACCCCCCAAAAAGTAAAGGAACTTTATAAGATAATGAATTTTTTAAAGGAAAACGGTCAAACTATAATTTTCATTACCCATAAATTAAAAGAGGTAATGGATATTTCGGATAGAGTCACTGTTTTAAGGGATGGTAGGGTAGTCGATACTGTAGAGACTTCTACTACTAATCCTTCTAAGTTGGCTAAAATGATGGTAGGGAGAGAAGTTTTATTTCGGGTGGAGAAGCCGAAAAAGAAGATAGGTAAGACCGTTTTAGAAGTAGAAAATATTTTTGCGAAAAACCAAAGGGGTTTGCCGGCATTACGGGGATTGAATTTGAAAGTTTCTGAAGGAGAGGTAGTAGGTATTGCCGGGATAGATGGTAATGGACAAAAAGAATTAACAGAGGTATTAACTGGATTAAGAAAAGTAGATAGTGGAAAGGTAATTATCGACGGGAAAGATTTGACTAATAAAAAGATCCGAGAATTTTTTACTGGGGGAATTGCACACATACCCGAAGACAGAATCTTGAGGGGATTAATTCTTGATTTTCCTCTTTATGAGAATTTTATTTTAGGATTTCAAGATAATAAGCCCTTTGCCAGGGGGGTTTTTCTTGATTTTATTAAGGCTAAGGAATTTTCTCAGGAATTATTACATAAATTTGATATCCGGGGTTCTAATATAGAAGCCCTAGCCAAGACCCTTTCCGGAGGTAATCAACAGAAGGTAGTCGTTGCCCGAGAACTGCAAAGAGATCCAAAATTAATTATTGCCTCTCAGCCAACTCGAGGATTGGATATAGGAGCAACAGAATTTGTACGTCAACAAATAATCAAACAGAGTAACGAAGGGAAAGCTATTTTATTGATTTCATTAGAATTATCAGAAATTATGAATTTAAGTGACAGGATAATAGTAATCTATGAAGGAAAATTTCGAGGAGAATTTAATGCACAAAGTGCCAATGAAGCTGAAATAGGATTAATGATGGCTGGAGGAACCTCGTTAAATGAAAAGGAATAATCTACAACAGATAATATTTAAAAATAAAGGGGTCTTCTCTTTTATAAAAGCCTTTATTGCTATAATATTTGCACTTATTCTGGGAGCTATTATTTTGTTACTTATGGGAAATAATCCGATTGAGGCATATTCTGCCCTTGTGCAAGGTGCCTTTGGCAGTAAAAGATGTTTTGCAGAGACCCTTCTTTCTACCACTCCTCTTATATTCGGTGGATTAGCTTTTGCTTTAACTTACCGGTGTGGACTTTTTAATATAGGCGTAGAAGGGCAAATAGCAATGGGAGGGATGGCAGCTGCCTTTCTTGGATATTCCCTAACCGGGTTACCCCTAATTATTCATCTTCCCATAGTCCTAATCGGGGCTGCTCTGATGGGAGCAGTATGGGGAATTGGCCCAGGTTTTTTAAAGGCACGTTTTGGAATACACGAGGTAATAAGTACTATAATGTTAAATTATGTTGCCTTCAAGATAACAGCATATATGGTTTCTGTAAAAGGACCCATGAAAGCCCTTACAGATCAAATGCCCGCCTCTCCTCGGATATTAAGTTCTGCCAAAATAATAAGGATTTGGAAAGGTACTCGTCTTCACTGGGGTATTTTAATAGCTCTTATTCTAGCCGTTGTAGTTTATTATCTACTCTTTAAGACTAGGTTAGGATACAAGATTAGAGCAGTAGGAAAAAATAGATTTGCTGCAGAAATGGTGGGAATCAACGTTCCCCAGCATTTTGTAATTACTATGATGTTGAGCGGCTTATTAGGCGGACTTGCTGGAGGAGTAGAGATATGTGGTGTCCACTATCGACTTTTAGCTGCTTTTTCACCGGGATACGGTTTTGATTCCATTGCTGTTGCCCTATTGGGGATGCTTCATCCTTTTGGGATAATTTTTTCGGCCTTTTTATTTGGCATTTTACGAAGCGGAGCAATTTTAATGCAAGCAATAACAGGTGTAAGTGCAGAGATGGTCCAGGTAATCTCAGCAATCATTATTTTCTTTATGGGGATGAGTGAACCTTTAGGAAAATTTATTACAGAAAGATTTATGAGGAATAAAGATGGAAATGTTAGGAAAAATATTTAATATAGCAATTTGGGCCTCGACCTTAAGGATTGCCACACCTATCCTTTTGGCTTCTTTGGGAGGGGTTATGTCCGAACGATCCGGAGTCATTAACATCGGACTCGAGGGGATGATGTTAATGGGGGCTTTTGGAGCAGCAGCCGGTTCTTATTTTTACGGTCCTTGGATAGGAATGTTAATTGGTATTACTATCGGTGGAATAATGGGGTTGATCCATGCCTTTATGAGTGTAACCGTTAAAGCCAACCAAATAATAAGTGCAACTGCAATCAATATTTTTGCAGTGGGATTTCCTAATATTATGGTTCCGATACTTTGGCCCGGATATCGCGCTATCACTCCCCTGGTTCCCGTAATTAAAGATATAAGGCTTCCCATAATTTCAGATCTACCAGTAGTTGGAAATATAATAGGCAATCAGAATCCCATTGTGTATATTGCCTTAATACTGGTGCCAATAATAAATTATTTTCTTTTTAGAACTCCTTTGGGTTTGCGAATTAGGTCAGTAGGAGAGAATCCCAAAGCTGCTGATACATTAGGTATCAATGTGGTAAAGATGCGTTATATTGCGGTTATTTCCAGTGGTTTTTTAGCTGGTATGGGAGGGGCATTTCTCTCTATTGCTTATCAAGCTCAATTTTCTAAAGCTATGACCCAGGGGAGAGGATTTATCGGTCTTGCGGCTATGATATTCGGGAGATGGAAACCTACTGGTGCTTTAATTGCCTGTCTTATTTTTGGATTTGCAGATGCCCTCCAAGCTTCAGCCCAATCTGCAGGGGTGCCCATTCCTCCCGAGCTTCTTCTTGCCACCCCTTATATATTGACTTTGATTGCTCTTGTCGGATTAGTTGGCAAAAGGGCTATTGGTCCGGCAGCAATTGGAAAACCTTATGAAAAGGAATAAAAGATGTATGATATTCTGATAAATTGTTCTTATATAATTACAATGGATAAAGAGAGAAAGATTATTCCTCAAGGTTCAATTGGAATAAAAGATGGATGTATAGAAAGTGTGGGGAGAAAAGAACTTTATCCTAAAGCAAAAAAGATAATCGAAGGGGAAAATCTTGTAGCAATACCAGGTTTAATTAATTGTCATACCCATGTTTACCAAGCTTTAATTGAGGGCATAGGTTATGATATGCATTTTTCTCCCTGGAATATTCAGTATCTTCTCCCCCTTGTTTCCCATATTGGCCCGGAACATTCCCGGTCCAGTGCAGAACTCGCTGCTTTGGAAATGATTAAAAGCGGCACCACCACTTTTTCAGACCATTGGTATTTACATACTGATTTTTCTAATATCGATGAAGTTGCCCGGGTTTTTCATCAATCTGGCTTAAGGAATCATAGTGTATCTGGTTTCTTAAATGAGAGCTTTGCAGGCTGGAAGAAAGATGTTGATACGGAAATGGTAAAGAACGAGGAGGCACTTATAGACGCAGCTAAAAGTTTTATAAAAAAATGGCATAAAAAAGGGAGAACTATTGTGGCTTTGGGCCCTGGGTCAACAGAAGATGTAAGCCGGGATTTTTTTAAAAAAATAGTTGTTTTTGCAAAAGAAATGGATGTATCTGTGGTAACCCATATAGCCGGATGGATAGAAATAGTTTCTAATTCTTTAAAAAAATATAAGATGCGAGATTTAGAATATGCTCATTCCCTTGGATTTACCGGAGAAAAGGCCATTGCTGTTCATTGTGTATGGCTTTCTGCTGAAGAAATGAATATAATTGCTAACACAGGGACGAAAGTAGTTCACAACCCCGTAGCCAATATGCACCTTGGATATGGAATCGCCCCGATAACTGAAATGCTCTCCAGGGGAGTAACGGTTGGACTGGGCACAGATGGGGCGGCCAGTTATACCTATGACATGTTTGAAATTGGAAAAACAGCTGCTATGTTGCAGAAAGTTAAAAATTTGGATGCAGAAGCGATAACTGCGGAAAAAATTTTAGAGATGCTTACTATTGACGGAGCGAAAGTTTTGGGGATGGATTCTTTCACTGGTTCAATAGAGAAAGGAAAACGGGCTGATATAATTCTTCTGGATTTTAATTGTCCCCATATTATGCCCGGAGGGAAAGTGGTCCCCAAGATTGTTTATAGCGCCCGGGGAGCAGATGTGGTAACCAGCATAATCGATGGTAAGACCGTAATGGAAAACCGAAAGGTCCTTAATTTAAACGAAGAAAAGGTTATAAAAAATGCCCAAAGGATGAGAAATGACCTTTGCGAAAAGGCCGGACAAAAAACAGCCAATCTTTTAGATGCCCCCTGGCCTTCTAATAAGGCTGCCTGGAGGATGAATTAGAGTATGTCAAGATTTCATAAATTGCTGAGGATTTATTTAAGTACGCAAACTTATACGGAAGAAGATATTCCTTCAGAATATGAAAAAAAATTTATTGGGGGGAAGGGGATTGGCACTACATATCTTGTGCGGGAATTGGAGCCTCACATTGACCCCCTGGGACCTGACAATAAGTTTATAATTGCTACCGGGCCATTAAATGGAACATCTGCCCCGGCATCTTCTCGATATGAGATAATTACCAAATCACCACTAACTGGAATTTATCTCGATTGTAACTCTGGGGGACATTTTGCTCAAGAAGTAAAAGCGACCGGTTTTGATATTTTCATTATCGAAGGGGTTTCAGTAAAACCCGTAATTATTTTTATTAATAATAATCAAGTTTCTTTTATTGAGGCGAGTGATGTCTGGGGAATGTGTGTCTATGATACGGAAAATTACGTTAAAAAAATCCTTAAAGACCCTGCTGTAAGGGTGATGTCTATTGGTCCAGCCGGAGAGAATCTCGTACGATTTGCCAGTGTTTCTAGTGATTATTCAAGGCAAGCTGCACGTGGTGGAAGTGGTGCAGTTTTAGGTTCAAAAAGAGTTAAAGCAATAGCAGTGAAAGGAACACGGGATATTCCCATAGCAAACTTTCGCTCATTTTTTCTTTCGGTTAAGAAGGCGCGAGAGCTTATTTTTAATAATCCATGGGTTCCAAGCCAGCGAAAATATGGTACTCCCAGGACGATAACTCCTGTAAATATGAATGGATTATTGCCTGTGAATAATTTTACCGAAGGGGCAGTAGAATCTGTTGCTTCTATAGATGAGTTTGCGGTGGAAGCGTTGGATAGCAAGAGGTTATCCTGTGGTGAATGTCCTATTGCCTGTGCAAGGGGGTACAGTAGGGGTAAGTTTGCCATAGAAGGTCCGGAGTATGAAACAATAGCTCTTTTGGGTCCGAATATCGGAGTTTTAGATCTTAATGAAATTGCCGAGTTTAATTATTATTGTAACCAATATGGACTTGATACCATGTCTACAGGAGCATTAATTGGAGCTCTTATTGCTTCGGGTAAGATTAATTTTGGAGAACAGGAGAAAAAAAGAGAGAAAATTATTAAACTTTTTAAGCAGATATCTTATCGGGAAGGAATAGGCGATGTTTTGGCTGAGGGATTACGGTTTGCTGGTAAAAAATTGGATATTTCCTATCTAATACCAGAGATAAAAGGACTCGGTATACCGGCTTATGATCCAAGGTGTTCTGATGGGACAGCATTGGTTTATATGACTGCTGACAGAGGAGCCTGTCATTTAAGATCATGGCCCTTAGGGAGAGAACTGACCTCGCTTTGGGGAGGAAATGATCTTGATAAAAAAATAGATTTTATAAAGAATCAACAAGATGAGAAGGCTGCTGAAGAAAGTTTGATTGTTTGTCAGTTCGCCTACGGAATAGGATTATTGGATGAGATTCTTCCGGAAATGGTAAATGAGGCTACAGGCGAGGATTGGAATCTTGCTAAAATGAAAATAGCAGGAGAAAGAACTTGGAATCTTTCAAAATTGTTTAATATTAGAGAGGGCATGTCTAGAGAAGATGATTATCTTCCAGAGAAGTTTGCAGTAGAGGGTATAAAATCAGGTCCTCTAAAAGGAAAGACAATGAGTAAGGGGAAACAGGATCTCATGCTTGATAAATATTATGAATTGCGTGGATGGACTAAGAAGGGTATTCCAACACCTGAAACCTTAAAAAGACTGGATATAAAGGAAAAAATATGAGTTTTTTGAGAGTGGATAAAGATTTATGTACAGGTTGTCGTATTTGTGAGACAGCCTGTTCTATAGCAAAAGAAAAAGTAATAAACAGGGCTAAAAGTAGAATTCATATATATAGAAGTGATATTTTGGAGCTTATTGAGCGTGTATGTATTCAATGTTCAGAACCTATTTGCTTATCAGTATGCCCACAGGGAGCAATTTATAAGAAGGGAAATAGTGTTCGAGTAAAAAAAGCGAAATGTACCGGGTGTGGTGAGTGTATAAAAGTATGTGATCGACTGTTTCTCTCTCCGGAAGGCAATAAAGTTTTAATGTGTGATCAGTGTGGTGCTTGTGTGTTGAAATGTCCAGAAAATGCTTTAAAAATTGAATAAATAGTAAATAAAGGAGAAGACTATGTCAAGTATTTCTGTAGATTTTCTTGGTTTTACCCTGAAAAACCCGCTTATGCTTACAGAGGGCCCCCTTTCGGGTTCTTTGGAACTTATAGAAAAGGCCTCAAAATTTGAGATTGGTATGATTTTTACCAAGGGCATTAGCCTTAAACCGATAAAATGCTCGGTACCCTATATTAGAAAGTATGAGAAAAGTCTTATTAATGCAGATTGGTCAGATATAGGTTTTAAAGAATGGATAAAGACTATAAAATCTCTTAAAATAGATACACCATTAGTAACAAGTATTGCAAAAAATTATGTAAATCCTGATACGGCTGTGGAGATGGCAGTTGAACTGGTAAAGGCAGGATCAAAAATAATATCTTTTGTAGATTATGATCCTATACAATTGGTTGATACGGTAAAAAAAGCAAGATCTCTCATTAAAGTGCCGCTTATGGTAAAGTTAACGCCGTTTATTCCTGATTTGGAAAATGTTTTAAAGAGTTTGGTCTCTGCCGGGGTAGATGCTATTGCAGCAATGGATTCTATAGGACCTGTTCTTTCTATAGATATAAAAACCGGTGAACCGATTATGGGGAGCAAAGATGGGAGTGCTTACTTATCAGGAAAATGCATTCTTCCGGTTACCTTGAAATATATTTATGAGATTTCGAGATTTGTGGATGTACCGGTGGTTGGCGTTGGTGGTGTTACTGATTATAAATCAGCAATCCAGATGATTATGGCTGGTGCGACCGGAGTTGGAATGGTTACCGCGCCTATACTTGAAGGTTTTGATATATTTAGTAAAGTAGTTTCTGGTATTAAAGAATACCTTAAAGATAAGGGCTTAGAAAAAGTTGGAGAACTCAGAAGGTTAACACACCGAAAGGTTAGAGAGAGGAATACATCTACAAATTTAAAAGCGGAAATAAATCAAACAAAGTGTACTTCCTGTGGGCTATGCGAGAAAGTTTGTTACTCTAAAGCAGTTATTATGGCAGATGAGAAATATCGAATTATAAAAGAAAAATGTGTAGGTTGCGGACTTTGTTCAAGTGTTTGTTCTTTTGATTCAATAACTTTTAACGAAAGAGTAATTTAATGATAAAAACTTAACGAATTTGACCTCATTTTGCTATTGTGTTTAAATGTTAAGTATATTTGAAGGAGGAGGTGATAAAAAACAGAGATAAAATCAATTTTGGGAGAAAAATTAGAGTCTACGAATTATAAGGGATAATAGATTTAGATAATTTTACTAAAAAGATGTTAGCCACGAAAGGAAAAAACAAAAGGGGGAATTTTAAATGAATAGAAAAGCGTTGTTGGTAATTAATATGCTTAACGATTTTGTTAAAGAGGATGGAAAATTATATATAGGTGATTGGGGAAGAAAAATTATTTCACCTATTCAAAAGGAAATAGAGAATTTCAGGAAAGAAAAAAATCTTATATTCTATATATGTGACCACCATCGACCAGACGATAAAGAATTTAATCTTTTTCCTCGTCATTGTATCTCCGGAACAAAGGGAGCAGAAATAATCAAGGAATTGATGCCCTTTAAAAATGATTTTATAATTTATTCTAGAAGATTTAGTGGATTTTTTCAGACCGATCTAGATATTTCTTTAAGAGATGAAGAGATTTTAGAATTAGAATTAGTAGGAGTATGTACAAATATCGCTGTTTTCTATACTGCTGCGAGTGCAAGGATGTTAAATTATAAGGTTATAGTTTTGAAAGATGCAGTGGCTTCGATTGATGGAGAGCAAGCCCATAATTTTGCTTTAAAGCAAATGAAAGACAAACTGGGTGTGGAAATTAGATGATATATTCTATTTGTCATTCCCACAAAAGTGGAAATCTAAAAACTTAATTGATATGAATTGGAGTTAAAAGCACTGGCAGAACATGTATTTGGAATGATGATAATGCTGGCTAAAAAAATAAATGTAGTTGAGAAGGCCTTAAGATAAGAACCGAGGGCGACTTCGCAATTAGAACAAGAGTGACAGGAATGGAACTATACGGCAAGACAATTGGGTTATTCGGTGTAGGACGGTTAGGGAAGAGAGCGAGGAGATAATAAAAAAAGCTTTTAATATAAATATTCTCATATTTGATCCATTTTTTACGGATTACAGCGATTTCCTCAATAGTAAATTTACTAGGGCAAAGAACTTATCCGAAATACTAAGAAAATCAGATGTAATCTCTGTGCATATTCCGTTTGATAAAAATACTTAGAAATTTATTTAATAAAAAGTACTGCAATTTTTATAAATGCTTTCCGAGGAGGGGTTATTAATGAGAAAGTCCTTATTGCTGCACTGAGGGATGGTAAGATTGTTGGTGCTGGTTTTGATGTTTTTAAAATAGAATCCACGGATTTAGCTAATCCACTGTTCAAATTAGAAAATACGGTTGGTACCCCCACATCTAAGTAGCTTTAGAGATGAAGGAAAATTAAAGATGGGCATGGATGTAATGAAGGGAGCCCTGGATGTTTTAGGAGGGAGAAAACCCCAGTTTATTGTTAATCCCGAGGTATGGGATAGTAGAAGAAAATGAATGTAAATGTAATAGAAGAAATAAAAAAATTAATTGCTATACCAAGTGTGACCGGAAGTGAAGCCCGTGTTGGCAAATACTTATATGAAAGATTTACAAATATGGGCTGTGATACCAGACTGATTGAGGTTGAAAAAGAACGTTTTAATATCTTTGCAGTCTTACCTGGAAGAAAAAAGGATGACCTAGGTCTGATTTTTCATGGGCATATAGATACTATTCCGGCTTATAATATGAAGTCCCCATTTACTCCTATTGTAATAAATAATCATATATGGGGACGTGGGTCTGTAGACCAGAAGGGTGGGATCGCTTCAGTAGTATCTGCTTTCGAAGAAATAATCTCTTCTAAGAAACCTTTAAAATATAGTGTCGGTTTTATTGGTGTTGTTGACGAAGAATCAGAACACAGGGGGAGTATGAATCTTAAAGATATCGGTATTAAAGCTAAGTACGCCGTTGTTACCGAACCTACCGGGCTAAAACTAGGTATCGGGTGCAAAGGGACTGCACCAGTAAAAATAACTGTTAGAGGGAAAACCAGTCATGGATGTAGACCGTGGCTGGGCGTAAATGCGATTGAATACGGAATGAAAATTGCTTCAGAGCTATTAGGAGAAGATTTACCTATATATAAGGTAAAGGATATTGACGAGGTAAAGGCCACTTTAAACCTTGGTTTAATAAGGGGAGGGGTGGCTTACAATATAGTACCGGATGAGTGTATTTTATGGTTTGATAGAAGACTTGTACCGGGAGAAAATCAGTTTCAGGTATTGGATAGAATTAGGGAGAAGATTAAAAAATTCGAAGATTGTTTTAATGTCTTGGTTATAGTGGAGATAGCACGACCTGATTGGAATTGGTCACCAATAAAAGAGAGGGGGCTAAAACCGGCTCTAACTGATATGGATTCGGAAATCGTCCAGGTTATTAAAGTTTCCCATAGAGAAATAATTGGTGATAATCCGATTCTCTTTTTTACAGACGGATACAATGAAATGGATTTTTTAATCAATGACCTTGGGATTCCTACCGTTCAATATGGTCCGGGAGATTCCGGTTTATGCCATACAGATGAGGAAAATATCGAGGTTAATCAACTTATCAAGGCCTCTTTGGTCTACAAAACGGCAATTAAAAATATATGTGAGGAGGACCATAATGAGAATTAAGCTTACCGTAAATGGAAAGAAATATTCGCCTCAAATTAAAGATGAAGAAACGAGCCTTCTCTTTTATTTGAGAAATGTTCTTGGATTAACTGCTGCAAAGAATGGATGTAATGAGGGTCACTGCGGAGCCTGTACGGTAATTATTGATGGGGGAGCAAAGCTTTCCTGTGTAAGGAAATTAAAAGATATGGATGGAAAGAATATAGTAACTCTCGAAGCTTTAAGCACAGAAGAGACTATTCATCCTGTTCAATATGCTTATATTAAAGAAGGCGCAATTCAATGTGGATTTTGCACTCCCGGTATGATTATGGCCACCAAGGCTCTTTTGGATAAAAATCCTAATCCAAATGAAAAAGAGATTAAAAAAGCCCTTTCCCCTAATTTGTGCAGATGTACCGGATATACAAAAATAATAAAAGCAGTGAAGAAAGTTGCTGAGCTGATAAGAAAAGGAAGAAAGGAAATTACCAAGAAAGAGATTTATTCTCAAATAAAAAACGTTTTTGGTAAATCGGTTCCCAGAGTAGATGGTATTTTGAAGGCGACAGGAGAATTGAAATTTACTGATGACCTATCTTTTGAAAATATGATCTACACCAAAGTTCTAAGAAGTGAATATCCCCATGCAAAAATACTGGATATTGATACTTCAGAGGCATTAAAGATAGAAGGGGTAGTCACAGTGTTGATGGCAGATGACCTACCTGGAAGAAATAGTTTTGGTGTAATTATCCCTGATCAGCCGGTGTTTGCTGATAAGAAGGTACTATATATTGGGGATGTCATTGCGGCAGTTTATGCAGAAAGCGAAAAAATTGCTGAAGAAGCTCTTTCTAAGATAAAAGTTAAATATCAACCTCTTCCTATAGTTAATACCCCACAGGAAGCTATGAAAATGGATGCTCCTTTACTACACGAGGAGAATGGAAAAAAGAGTAACATCTTCGCACATATGGAGTCTGGGAGGGGGAATATTGAAGAAGGCTTTGCTAATGCTGATATCGTTTTAGAAGATGATTATAAAACTCAATTTATTGAACATGCCTACCTGGAGCCCGAAGCGGCAATTGCCGTTCCTGAAGAGGATGGTAGAATTTCTGTCTATGTGGGAGATCAGTGCCCCGAGTTGGATATAAAGCAAATTGCCTTATCACTAAATATTTCTCCTGAAAAGATACATATTGCTCATAGGCATTTGGGTGGGGGTTTTGGCGGAAAAGAAGATATAACGGTTCAAATTATTGCTGCTCTTGGAGCATTAAAGACCAAACGTCCTGTAAAGTTTGTTTTTACCAGAAAAGAATCTATAAGGGCGAGTACAAAGAGAAATGCTCAGTATTTACATTACAAGACTGGCATTACCAAAGAGGGGAAGATTACCTTTGTGCAGGCAGAGATCTTAGCAAAGGCAGGGGCTTATGCCTCTGGTGAGGAAGCTGTTATATTGAGATCTGCAAGTTTTGCTGCGGGTCCTTATACTATTTCGAATGTTAATATTTGTGCTGATGCTGTTTATACAAACAATAATCCAACAGGTGCAATGAGAGGATTTGGAAATCCAACAGTAACCTTTGCCTCAGAAATGCAATTAAATCGTTTGGCTGAAAAAATTAACCTTGACCCCTTTGAAATTCGTCTTAAAAATATTTTAGAAGAAGGACTACCGACGATTACAGGAGAGAAGATCAGATCTAGCGTTGGAGCAAAGGCCTGTTTACTTGCAGTAAAAGAAGCTTTAAGGAAAACAAAAATTCCTAATCCACCACAAGGGTGGAAGATTGGAATAGGAATTGCCTCTTCGTATAAAAATGTTGGTCTTGGAGTAGGAATGAATGATTCTGCAGGAGCTTATGGAGAGATAGTTGATAATGGAAATTTACTTTTAAGAATTGGCAGTGCTGAAATGGGTCAGGGCTCAGATACAGCAATGGCTCAAATAGCTTCAGAAAGACTTGATTGGCCTTATTCAAAAATTATAGTTGAGTCTGGAGATTCTGACCGTGACCCGCTTGGAGGGATGACTACTGCATCCAGGCAGACATTTGTAACAGGTAATGCCGTATATAATATGGCTGGAGATCTTAAAGGAAAGATTTTTGAATATCTATCATACATATTTAAAGTTAATATTGATGATATTGAAATTAAAGATTCTTTTTTCTGTTTGAAAAGCTCATCAAAACAGATAATTTCCCTTAGTGATTTTTCAAAATTACTCAAAGAAAACAGGTTTAGACTTTTTGAGGAGTCCCATTATTCGGCACCTAAGACTTTCTTTAGCATTAAAGAACCTGAGGAAGGTTATAAGAAAGGGGAAGATAGATTGCATGCAGCATATTGCTTTAGTGCTCAAGCAGTAATAATCGAGGTTGAAAAAGAAACGGGAAAAGTTAATGTATTAAAAGTAATTTCAGCTCATGATGTAGGCAGGGCAATAAACCCAAAGGCAATAGAAGGGCAGATAGAAGGAGGGATTACTATGGGTCTTGGCTTTGCCCTTTCTGAAGAGTATAAACTTGAAAATGGAAGAATAATAACAAATAGTTTTTCAAAATTAGGGTTGAGAAGGATTGGGCAAACTCCAAAGATTGAAAGTATTATTATTGAAGATCCGCATCCAGAAGGACCTTTTGGGGCAAAAGGCATGAGTGAACTACCAATTTCTGCAGTAGCCCCTGCTGCGGTGAGTGCAATTCATGATGCCCTTGGGATATGGTTAACTTCTCTACCAGCAACACCAGAAAAGATACTAAAAGCCTTAGAAAAGCAATAATTACCCCACATCCTATCGTCCTTAAATGCTTTATCTGGATAGAAAAACAAGACAAAGAATTAATTTTAAGTGAAATTAAAAAGGAGTTGAGGAAATAATTAGGAGCCTACTTTTAAAAAATGGTAAATTAATAACAACTGAAGAAGTAAAGAAAAGTGATATTTTGATTGAAGGCGAAAAAATAAAAATAATAAAAGAAAATTTTGATCCTGAAGAAATTCCCAAGGAGTGTCAAATAATTGACCTTAAAGAGAAATATGTTTTCCCAGGTATTATTGATTCTCACACTCATTATAATCTAAAATCTTCTGGTATTATTACTGCAGATGATTTTTATTCAGGAACTGTTTCTGCGGCCTTTGGAGGAGTAACTACTTTTATAGATTATTCAGATCAGATAAAAGGGCATTCATTGCTTGAAGCTATTAGAAATAGGCAGGAAGAAGCTGAGGGTGAAACTGTAATTGATTTTTCTCTTCATCAGATAGTTTATTTATTGTATCCAGAGATAAAAGAAGAATTAAAGCAGTTAAAAGAAAACGATATAATAAATAGTTTAAAAATACTTACTGCTTATAAGAAATATGGAATTATGCTTGAGGAAGAAAGCAGGGAAAGATTATTTAAAATAGCTCGTGACTTAAAATTACTGGTTACTGTTCATGCAGAAGATGATAAGCTAATTGAAAAGATAAAAACCAGCTATCGAGATCGTAATAATTTTCCTCCCAATTTTCATCCCATATTGCGCCCCCCTGAAACAGAATATAGGGCTATATTAGAAGTAGGAAACTTAGCTAATTTGTTAGATATGCCTGTTTATATTGTTCATCTATCATCCAAAAAGGGATATAATGCTATTAAAGAGACAAAAAGGAGAGGAGGAAACATATTTGTCGAGACCGCACCCCATTACCTATTATTAACCAATGATTTACTGAAAAAAGAAGAGGCACAAAAATATTTAATGACCCCTCCTTTAAGGGAGAGAGAAGATAATGAAGCTTTGTGGTTAGGGATAAAAAACAAAGATATTAATGTGATAGCTACTGATCACTGTGCTTTTACAATCGAACAGAAACTTAGTACAAATAATTGCTTAAAAATTTTGGCGGGCATTCCAGGCTCAGAAACATTATTGCCTTTAATTTATACTGCCGGGGTAAAAGGGGGTCATTTTGATGTAAAAACATTAGTGGCTTTACTATCTACAAATCCTGCTAAAATATTCGGGCTTTATCCCCAGAAAGGAAGCCTGAATCCTGGAACAGATGCTGATATTGTTGTTTTTGACCAGGGCAAGAAAGTAATTATTTCAGATTTACAACAGCATTCAGCGGCTAACTATACTCCTTATGCTGGTATAAAAGTAACAGGTTATCCAGTAATGACTATATTGAGGGGCAACATAATTGTAAAAGATGGTATTTTTTGTGGGCAAAAGGGCATGGGTAAATTTGTAAAAACCAAAGAATCGATTTTGTATTAGAATGTATTAAAAATATAACAAACTAGTTTTTTACATATGGACCTAATTAAAGTAATAAGTATTATTTAATATTATGTATAAAATATGACTACTAATTATAGTATAAGAATTTTTAAAATAAAACTAAAATATGATTATTTGGTATATGAGTCTTGATTGATGAGCACTAAAAAAAATGTAATAATTATTGAGCCGCATAAAACTCCAGACTCCTGTCTGGAGATGTAGCGGCAGCCCGAAGGGCTCAAGCTCGTTTTTCGCTTGTAGCTAAAAGAAGCCCCCAGCTCCTGCTGGGGGAGTTTCACTAAAATATAATTAAACTTTTATATCATGAAGGAATAAGAGGAACATAAATATAATGAAATATAAAGAGATTGTTGGGAATATAATTTCCATTGAAAAGACAACTACTAAAAGGTCTCTTGATTACCAGCAGATTTTAACT
>JAHIPN010000274.1 GCA_018894595.1 bacterium | reverse complement strand
TTCTGCTGCCGGATGAGCAGCCAAATTAAATCCTAAAGATCTCGGTGAGATCTTAAAAAAAATTAATGTTTTAAAAGATAATAATCTATTGGCTGGGTTTGAAAAATATGAAGATGCAGCAGTTTATCGATTAAGCGAAGACCAGGCTCTAATTTTTACCCTGGATGTCATTACACCGATAGTTGATGACCCTTATACTTTTGGGCAAATTGCGGCGGCTAATGCCTTGAGTGATGTTTTTGCCATGGGAGCAAATCCTCTAATGGCTTTAAATATAGTTGCCTTTCCCGAAGATAGATTAGATGATCTCGGGCTTATTTTAAAAGGAGGAGCAGAAAAAATTGCGGAAGCCAACGCAATCCTGGTGGGCGGACATACCATAAAAGATAAAGAACCAAAGTATGGATTAGCTGTGGTGGGATTAATTCATCCTCAGGATGTTATTTATAATGATACTCCTCAAGAAGGGGATTTGCTGATATTAACCAAACCATTGGGCACAGGAATATTATCTACTGCCCTTAAAGGCGATATGGCTGAACCAACAGCCGTAAAAGAAGCTATTTTTTGGATGACCAAGTTAAATCAGCTTTCTGAAGAATTATTAAAATTACCTATCCACGGTCTGACCGATATCACCGGTTTTGGTCTGATCGGTCATTTAAGTGAAATGCTGACTAAAAATAATCTGGGGGCTGAATTATGGATTAATGATATTCCTGTAATAGATGGCCTGGATAAATATATTTCTTTGGGAATGATACCGGGCGGGACAAGAAAAAATCAAGAAATTTATTCTTGTTCGGTAGAAAAAAAACAGGGCATTGCTTCTGAACAGGAACTTATCCTATATGATGCGCAAACCTCAGGAGGATTGTTGTTATCTGTCAAGCCTGAAGAGGCAGAAACGGCTAAAGAACTACTATATCAGCAGGGATTTACTTCCAGCCAAATTATTGGTAAAGTCATAAAAGTTTCCTCGGGAAGAAAAATACGGATAATTTAAATAATATATTTTAAGATAGATATATTACGGTTATTCCCCAAAAAAATAAAAAATATTTAAAAGCAGAGTATATACAAAGTGTATCGTAAGCAATTTTACAATAATTTTGAATTTGTTGGTTATAACTGGGTTGTAGGGGCACAATGAATTGTGCCCTTGCCGTTTATTACCTACTGTATCTTGTGGGCACGATGCATCGTGCCCCGCAATTATTACCGTATACTTTACCGAAAGTGAGATAACTAAAAAAGATACAGCAAATATTACTATTACTTCAAGTGGCGGTGGCTGAGGGAGCTAAATCTCCTGATAGGTTTTTTATTTTGCTATATAGCTCGAATCATAATGACCAGACCTACCACAATTATTATCACCGGCCAAAAAGCGCCCCAAGCTACCCAGGTAATCCAGGGGAAAAAGGTACTCCCCATAAAGATCAAACCTGCAATTATAAAAATTACTCCTAAAATAATATTTCTATTTCTTTCTGAATTACCTTTTGACCTTTCTTCTGATAGATTTTCTTCTACCTTTTTATTTGCTTTATCTGTTCCCTTCTTAATTTTTCCTTCAATCTCCCCTTTGTTCTCAGAATTATCTTCTGTGTTTCCGTTGGGATTCTGGGGAATTATAATCCACCCGATAATATAAGCAATAATGCCACTCCCTCCAAAGAAAAATATAAGTATTGCCAATAATCTTACTAAGGTAGGATCAATATCAAAATATTCAGCAATGCCCCCACACACTCCACCAATTACACAATTCTTTGTTGATCTATAAAGTTTATTTTTCATAATTAAATTCCTTTCTATAAATATTTTTTTAAAACTTATTTATTCTAATTGTTTAGTTTAAATCATTTATTCAAATAAATATCTCCCGAAACAGTATCAATTATAATGCTATTATCTCCTGTTCCCACAGTACCTTCAAGTTGATTCTTTTTATTAAAACTAATTATGGTAATGGGGAACTTGGCAATAACCTCTCCCGAAACAGTATTAGTTTTTAAATAAAATTCTGCATTTTGAGGTAAATCAATTTTAACTTTTCCGGAAATTGTTTTAATATCAACATTATTATCGAAAACCTTGTATCCAACATTTATGTCTCCTGAAACTGAATCAGCTTTTAAATTTCCCGAAAAATCTATTATATTTATATTTCCGGAAGTGGTGTTAAGTGTTAGATTATCTGAACCAAGAGACTCTATCCTTAAATCTCCGGAGACAGTTTTACATTGAAAATTATTTATATCTAAATTACTAATATCTACATCTGCTGATACTGTATCTATAATAATATTCTCCCTATAATCTTGAGGGATATAAACATCTAAAACTACATTAGCATTATAAAATACTACTTTAGGATATTTTATTTCGATTTTTAATTTACTTCCTTCGAGATTAGTAATCAATTTCGGCAATGCTTTTTCAGACTTAAGGGCTGATCTACCATAAAAATGAATTTTAATATCTTCTTCATCTGTTGAAAATACACTAACATCTGAACTCACTGAATGAATATAAATTTCCTTCAATTGATCAATGCCAAAAGTCTTAACTTCGTCTATTGAATTTCCTTCAAAATTATTCCTATCCCTAAAACTCACCATATAGTTTTCGGTGCTGAAAAAAGATATTGTTGCTATAGTCAGTGATATTGCAGCTATAACAACCAGCCATATTACAATCTTTTGGATATTCATATTGTTTCTCATTCTTTATTCCTCCTATTGGTTATAATCTGTAAATTTATTTTTAAATAACTGATACTTAATTTATAAAAAAGCTTAGTCAAATAGAATGCTCCGATTAGAGATAGAAGTCCCAGAGCAGTAAGACCAATACCCAACGGAATGCTTACTACCGCTGCAAATGGAATATATATATTCCAGGCAAAGACAGTCCCCATTAAAGTTCCGAATAATACAGCTACGCCCGAAATAGTAATGGCAAACGCCACAGCAAATAATGCTACAAGTATACCTATCAATCCGATTGCAGGACCCAAAACAATTACCAAATTAAAAAAGCCTAACCCAACAGCCGCAAAGATTGCTCTCATTATGTTATTAACAGAGGCTGTTTTTTCTGCCTCTCTTAATATACAACTTGCCCTACTTTGTTTAGCTATAACCTTCGGATCTCCAAGCGATGCAGCGATCTCCTCTTCTTTTCTTCCTTTCTCCAATCCAATTCTAAAATGTTCTTCATAATCAAACAATATATCTTTCTTTTCTTCTTCAGGTATATCTTTAATTAATTCAGATAATCTTCCTAAAAATTCTTTTTTATTCATTCTTTTCACTTCCTTTCAAAAAATTATTAACATCCTTTACAAAAGTAAACCATTCTTTCTTTAGTTCCTCTTCTTTCTTTCGGCCTAATTCAGTTAATTCATAATATTTCCTTGGCGGACCTTCCTGGGATTCTTGCAGATATGTAGTTACTAACTCCTCAGATTTTAGTCGCCTTAATAACGGATATATTGTTCCTTCGGAAATTGATATACTCTTAGAAATTTCATTAACTAATTCATACCCATAACAGACCTCTCTTTCTAACATACTTAAAACACATAATTCTAATACTCCTTTTTTAAATTGAATATTCAATTTATCACCATCCTTTTTCAAATAATTTTTAATGCTATTATTGAATATTATACTGTACCTTTTTATGTACTGTAGTATTGTATCACACAGTATCTTATAATGCAAGGTAGTAATGAAAATTTTTTTAATTTTTTTTTAAAATTTCCTAACATCTATTGCTTTATAGGTTTTTTATTCAAAAAATAGTAAAAATAGGGACACATCCCATTTTATAAAATGGGATGTGTCCCTATTTTTACTATTTTTAAGTAGGGGGAAAAGGGGACAGGCTACTTTTTCCCTTTTAAAGAACATTGACGGAGTTTTCAAAATAGATTATCATAAAACATATTACAGGAAAAAATAT
>JAHIPN010000273.1 GCA_018894595.1 bacterium | reverse complement strand
TTTATCAATTTGGGGTATTAAATCATAGACTACCTCTAAAGCAGTAAGTCTAAGATTGTGATTCTCTTTCTTTAACATCTTTATAATATAATCAAATAATAACTTTACAAATTTTTCATCTGAACAGATCGATATATGTTCGGCGGTTTTTATTAAACACAGTTGAATTTCTTCATTGGTATACAGGTCTTTTTTATAGTGTTTTAAAATGCTTTTTCTATAATTGCTTACCTGATGATTATTGCGACAGTTAGAAAAGAGAGAAGAAATCATATTCTCAGTGCTATTAATAATCCGAGATTGATGAAGAGCAATTTTTTTATGGTCTGGTTGTAAAAAATATTTTAAATATCTTTCCAATAAATTAACACTGGTAATCACGGGAGGTTTTAGGGTAACATTCTGAGGAATCTCTTTGCGGTAATCTTCGTCAAAGCTGGCAATTAATAAACCGATAAGTTTTGCACTTCTCCTTCTTATTTCATCTTCCGGATGAGTTAATTGTTCGTATAAATATCTCAAGGTAATCATCTTCTGTTTTTGAGTCAAGTAGGTGGAATATTCATTAAATATTTGTAGATATTCCCGTAGATTGTTCCAATCTTTTTCGCTTCGAGCTAATTCTAAAAGTGAATTAAGAGAAGATTCATCTCGAAGTTCTTGCATTAAATTTATATTATGTTCTATAGGAAGAAATTTTATATTTTGGATAACTTCTTGACCATGCATAAGAGAATAATACGGTTTTCTATCTTTTTTATAAGAACTTATCCCTTCATTCTCTACATCTACATTTACCCCTAAATTTATCATATAATCTTCAAAGTTTTTTAATTTCTCATAAACCCGGCAATATTTTTTTCTTTTTTTCTCATCAACATTATCTAGTTTGTCTAAAATTACTTGAAAAGAATCTTTTAGGCTAAAGATTCTCATCTCCACTTTAGGACCGTTATTAGTATTTTTAACCCGAAAATCAGAATAAATTAATATAAGTGATTCTAAGGGTAAATTTTCTAATTCTAAATCCCAAACAGAATGATTAACTGCAATATGTCCGATATAAGGGATATTATGTTTTTTAAACCACATATCAGTATAGTAATAATGTAAATAGGGAGTCCTTTCTGCCTCAATATCCTTGCATCCATATTTTCCGATATCATGACCTGCTGCTGCTCCGGAAATCCTCCCCAAATCAACAGGAAGACCCAGATTATATAACTGCCTGCCGATAAACAAAGTAATCCAATTTACCCCGCATATATGGTCTAAGGTATTGAACTTTAAAACTTCTTGGCTTAATTTCATCATCTCATAAATATATTCATCATTAAATGCTTTTAAAAATCTTTTATATCCAGCAGGATTCTCCAGTTTGTTTTTTTCTTCAGAAGTTAAAAAATTAAGGGGATATTTGCCGTGGAAAGTAGGATCACCGGACGACTTTTGGAACTTCAAAATTACTCTTAAAATTTCTAAATAAAACAAGAAAGCTTTTCGGCAATTATCGGAAATATCTTTAACAGATAGATCTACTGCTTCAGGGAAAGATTTAGAGAGGGCAAACTGAAATACCTGATAAAGCCAATTAGCGGAATTATGTTTTTTGTCTATATCGATAAGGATATCCTGACATAAAAAATATACTGCCTGACAGCTATAATCTTTCTTTTCTACTATAGATGATAATTGTTTTAAAAATGGAGGATTTTCGATATATTTTCTAACAAGCTCTTTATCTATAGAAATATTATCCGATATTTGTGCGTATAAAATCTTTTTAGATATTTTGTTATATAATTCTTTGACCATAGTTTTATTCATTAATTACCATCCCAAAATATTTTATGGATTAATTATTATATCCTAATTTTAGGTCCATTAATTCAAGGTGTCACTCAGAAAAGATTTAACCTTTTCTTTTGAATATTGCATAAAAATGGTAAATATATATTTACTGAAAGTTTTTTTATAATTCTTATTATAACTGAAAACCACTGTATTTTACAATTAAATCAAGATTTTATCTAACTACCCCACCAAAGTTTATACTAATAAGATGTCCATGTTAAAGTGAAATTATTTATTGAACTTTGAAAATAATAAGGGGTACGATATATTGTAATATCTTACCCCTTATTACACTTATTATATTTATTTTTTCCTGTTATTATTTTATTAGATTATAATTATACTGCTACAACTTCTTTTACTTCAGGAACTTCTTCCTTTAATGCTCTACCAATACCCATCTGTAAAGTCATCTCTCTCATGGGACATCCGTTACAGGCACCGGTTAATTTTACTTTTACTACTCCATCTGTAGTTACTTCAACCAATTCAACATCTCCGCCATCTGCCTGAAGAGATGGTCTTATCTTCTCTAAAGCTGCTTCCACTCTTTCTTTCATTGCTTCCTCCTAATATAAATTATTGATTACACAGATTATAATTACTGCAAATCTAGTATCCCTTTTTAAACGAAATAATGTTAGCATATTTTCTATGCCTTGTCTATATCTAATATAATCAAAACTATCTTACCATAAATTTTTATTGAGCTAGTACATTAACCATTATCTATGCTTTGTACTAAATTAAAAACTTAACAAGTTTTAATACAATACGCCAAAATACATCTAAGCGGTAACCTTATCGAATTGTTCCACTGTTATTGCTGGGACACTATTAAATGAAATCCCAGTTAATTTGTTCAAGGCAACTGAAGATCTTATCACATCATCTACACTAGGAAAATTTACAATAAAAAGCAAATCATTTTCTCCTAATAGAGCATATTGAGAGATTACTTCACCACCATTTTTTTTAATAAGGTTATTAGCCTCCACTGTG
>JAHIPN010000272.1 GCA_018894595.1 bacterium | reverse complement strand
TTAGCTTTTAAAAATCAGGAAAGATTAAAAGAATTGTAACTAAAGGAAGGGGAATTACAGTTTGGTGAAAGCGGAGGAAGTACGGGTCGGCAGCGATGCCACCATTATTGTTTTTGGCCCATATTCAGGTATTGCTAACAGAGAAGGCTGGTTCTGAAAATATTTGCTAAAATCATCCATTGGTGCACCAGCCAGTATTAACCTTATATCCCTGTCATGTTCCCATATCTTTTTCATTGCCTCGATCAGGTGGATAGTACCCTTATCGTATGACTTTGTGGCAACATGAAAAACTATGCTTTTTTCTTTTACAGCATATCTCCTCCTGAATCTGTCCCGGTCGCCCCCCTGGATGTATTCCAGATTAATACCCTGGCCTATAAGACTTATCTTGCGCTGGTCTATGCCTGAATTTATAAGGTAATCCCGCTCGATCGAAGTCTGGACTATTATCCTGTCGCATTCAGATAAAAGCCTCATCTGGAAATCCCTGCTGTAGTACCTGTTGACCTTGTCATTTTTGTGTTCTCCTAAATGCAGAAGCGGCGTAACTACAACAGGCGGAGTCAGCTTGAGGTCAAACTGGCTGAAAAATTGCGATCAATCCAAAATACTATTTTATAACTTTATGTACCTCCGTATATTTACTGTTTCTTTCAAATCTCTTAACTAGAACCGTATTAAGTTCTTTAATTTTCTCTAATAATAAGAGATGCTCGTGACTTTGAGGAGAATAATAAATCAAATCGATGGCAGATATATCAGCAGGTGGTTCTACTACCTTAATTGGCTTTTCTACATAACCAAGATGAGGATAACTCAATTCATCAATCTGCGGCCATGTAGTTAATACTGTAGCATCGGGATAATTTTCTTCAATATACTTGGCAGCTTGCTGATGAGTTATTACTGTATCCAGATATTCCATGTTGCTCTCCAGTACAGCACCTGAGCCAGCATTATATTCGACAATTCTATTTTTATTATATTGAGTTACTGACAGGCCCAATAGCACTATGACGGATAGATATAAAAATAATTTTTTATTTTGGAATATTTCCACCATAGATGCGGCCCCCATAATAAAAAATAATGGATAAACAGGCATTAAATATCTTACAAGTGGTCTATTTACTATGGCAAAAAAACTAAAATAAATAATACCAACTAAAACAAGGGAAAGAATTTGTTCTTTTCTATATTTTTTCCTATATGCAATAAATCCTAACCCGATAAAAAATGTTAATATCCATCGAAAATCATTGATAAAAAGTTCCAAAAAACGATTTTTTAAAGTTTGCATGATAATAAACCAATCAAAGGTTATAAGGCTATAATAAAAAGCACGACTAAGATGTATGGCGGGTAGCATTCTCCATATTACCAATACAATTAAAGGTATTCCGTAAATAAATACTTTGCGAATAGAGACCTTTTTCTTGATATGCATAACATAATATTGATATATCAATATAGCAAAGATTGTTAAAAAGCCTACCTCCTTAGTTAGCATTAATAGAGATGCTGAAAGTAGATACCATTTTATTCTATTCTTTAAGGCAAAATATATACTTGATAAATTCAAAGTAGTTAAAAGAATTGAAAAATTTAGAATACCGCTTTGCGCAAAATATAAAGGACAAAATAGCAACAATAAGGCAGAAATAATGCCAGTTTCTTTGCTAAATAAATGGCCTCCTAATAGATAAGTAAAATATAATCCAATTGAAGCAATAAAAATATTCAGCAAATGAGATACCAATAAAGAATCACCAAAGATAGACCACGCACAGGCAAAAAATATTGGATGAACAGGAAAGCGATAACAACAAAACGGAATAAAATAATTGACCTTTACGTTATGCACTTCTCCCATAAGACACATAGCATCCCAATGATATGGCATGTTTAGAATCGGCAGTTTTAAAAACAACATTAAAAAAAATAATGCGATGAATATCATCATTTTGTCGCGTTTTTTTGCTATCATAACTGAGTCTGTTTTTTTAAGTTGCAATCTTATTTCCTATTTGCCTTTTACCTTGAAGTTCATGATATAATTTTATATACTCATTACTTATCTTATTCATATCGTATTCTTTAACTTTTTCAAACGCATTATCAACTATTTCTCTTCTCCTTTTTTTGTCTTCAATAAGCTCTATTATTCTATTACAAAAATCATTTACATTTCCATCTTTAACCAAATAACCTGTTAAATTATTGCATATTCTATCATGGAATACTGTTAAATCAGATGCCACTATAGGCAAACCAGAAGCCATTGCTTCTAAAATAGTTATACCAAATGTTTCATATTGACTTGTAACCAATAAAACAAAGGCCTTTTTGTAATACTCTATTATCTTTTTATAGTCTAAACTTGTTATAAAAGTTATGCCTTCTGTCTCTTTATATTTTATAAAATAATATTTTTCCAAAGGGCCATTTCCTATACATATGATTTTAACATCGCTTTTATATTTCTTTATTTCTTTGAACACATCTATGGCTACATCTATACCTTTCCATGGCATAAACCTCGAGACAACTAAAATAATATCTTTTTGCGTATCTTCTCCAGCTTTATTTCTACAGTATAGGCCAATATTTATGCCTACGGGTATATTCACTATTGGGGCGGTGCAATATTTTTTTATTATCCGATTTAAATTTCTATTAAGACTCACTAATATTAATTTCTTCTCCGAAAATATAGATATAAATATGCTCATTATTTTCTGTAAGCATATAATAACCCTACTTTTTAGAAAAGTAGAGTAGTCGATACATCTTTTCTTTTTATAATTTAGTGCTTCAAACAAAGGATCTGCGCCAAAAACGCCGATAACAGGCTTTCGTGTGCCAACTATTGCACTTAGAAACCCTATATCGAAACCCTGAGTATGATAAATATCTATATACTCAGAAAGGACTCTAATCTTAACCATCATTTTAAGAAAGAATATAAACCTTGAATAAAAATCAATATAGCTTTTTGCAAATGAACTAATTACCCAATGTATTTTGATTCTATTATCTATATTTAAGTCTTTTATTTTATACATATCTCTTTTCAATAAAGGGGCTATAATATCTACGTCAATGCCTTTTTCTAAAAGCGCCTCTGAAAGCTGCATTGCCGTTGTCACGCTACCGCCAACTCTTGGATAAAAACTCCACGCTACCATCCCGATTCTCATATAATATTTCACTCCACTTTTATCATAGAATCCTGGTCTTGTAATTTTGATTTTTGTATTTATTGAATATTGAACTATATAAATTATATGTTTCCATTGCGGAACTATGCCAACTAAAATCTTTTACAATTCTTTCTCTTCCAGACAAACCAATTCTTATCCTTTCATCTGGCCTATCTAAAAGGCAAGATATTGTTCTGGCCAATTCTCCTGGGTCTTTGGGCTGCACAAAAATGCCACCTACGCGATTCTCTATTATTTCTTTAAGCCCCCCTACTCTTGAAATAATTACAGGAGTTGTACAAGCTATTGCTTCAAGGGCTACGAAACCAAACGATTCATACAAAGAAGGAAGTACTACTATATCTGAATCTAAATATATAGAAGGCATCGAAAAATAGCTATTTGAATCTTTTAAATAAAATTTATGCCTGGGATTTTGTTTCGACTTATTAATATAAAATAATGACTTTTTGATATTAGCGCTACAAAATGCTATGTTTAAATCTCTGTTTTCTAATAATTCTAAGGCCTTAAATAAATATTTGAGACCTTTTCTGGATACATCTCTTCCAACAAATGCAATATTATATTTTCTTTTCTTTAAAATATCATCTTTTGGTTTAAAAAGATTTGAATCTATACCATGTCTAATAACAAATATATCTTTTTTAACACTAAAATATGCTTTAAGATGTTCCTTTAATTCTTCTGAAGGAACTATAAAACTAGATGCCTTTTTAAATGCCATAATTTCTAAACAATGTAAAAATATAAAATAACTTTTTCCTATGATTGAACTCAGGCAATTGTGCTTCAGAAACTCATAATACCAGGATTCTTGAAGCATTGTTGTATGGACTGTATATATTACAGGTATCCCAAAAGATATAGTCATATTATAGTTATCATGTATGAGGTTATATTTATTTCTGTTCTTATATATAAAAAAAGTAGCTTTAATGTAAAACTCTAAAGTTCTTAAATGATACGAAAAGATTCGTCTTAACTTTATAACTCTAAGAGGTAAATTTTCAAAATCTTTGCCGATTGCAGTCTCTCCTGAAAGAGTCAGAACATCTATCGACATATCTTTCCCAATTTGAAGTAAATATTTTATTATGTAATAGCTATATATACCCACTCCTCCCAAGATATTTGGAGGAAATTCAGGCGATACGAATAATACCCTCATCATTTCAAAGTTACTCCATCACTTATTTTCATATATATAATCCCATCTTTTATAGGATATTTCAGTTTACAATTGGCACATATAGCTCCTTTATCTAAAACTACACTACTTTTACATTTTGGACAGGCTAAAATCTTTTCTAAATTAAAATTTTTCTTTTTAATCTCACTATAATAAATTAAATTGAAAATTTTATATTTTATACTATCATTTATAAAATATGAAACAATCTCAGGAAATTTTTTTATAAAAGAAAAAATATTGTTTGGCCTATTTTTAAAATGCTTTTTTACCAAGAGATTTATATATTCATTATCGCATCTATCTAAATTATCATTTTGGTTTATTATTTTATAATTTATTTTTTTATTCCAATAATATCTAATAATAAATAAATCTTTATTTTGAATATAAAATGCCGCAAAATTAAAATCTTTTAAGAAATATGATATTAAACTACCTAGATTATTATAGGTTTTCTTTCTCTTCAACACTAACATATTATTCTTTAATCTTACATACCACTTATGAAAACTCCATCCGAATAGCATTTCTAATATTTCAGACGGAGTTTCTATATAGCCCCTTGATGCTACTCGCATCAATTCTTCTAGAACACGATCTGGATTTTCACTATGTTCGACAACGTGTGAACAAATCACATAATCAAAACTTTTGTCCTTAAATGGCAAATTTTCTCCTTCTGCTACAATAAATATTCTATTTTTTAAAAACTTTATTTTAGCTTTTGTTTCAGGCAAATATTTTCCCCCGCGTTCAGTATTATCTTTCTCATATTTATCGCATACGACATTGGCTCGTGGATACGGATAATTTCCAGAACCAACGTCTAACACCAAATCAGATTTTAAAATTCCAGGATATCTAACAAGGCCCATATTGACCTCTAATGCATTACGTTTTAAATATGGCTCTTTTTTTATTATAAAAAGGGAATTCCAATCGAAATTGTTTTTTCATTAAAAAAACTTTCCATCTTTTTAATTCTGAATTATTTAAAATATATTTAGAATGCAAATTTATATCTTCCAATTTATGGCTGATCCTTTTAATATTACTGCATGCTACTATTTCTTTTTCTAAATTAGTCCCTGGTAATGGCGTAGTATATGTTAACTGAATATGCACGGGTTTTAGTTTTCTGAGGAGTCTTTTAGTTTCTTGAAAAGTCTCGTTTGTTTCATAAGGGCCTCCGAGCATCGTATATGCCCAGGTATTTATCCTATATTTTCTGGCTAAATAGAAGGCATTTTCTGTCTGTTCGATATTTATCCCCTTTTTTGATTTATTCAGGACAAGCTGAGACCCTGACTCAAGGCCGTATCTTAACTGTATACAATTTGCTTCTGACATATGTCTGATAAGATTCTCGTCAACAGTATCTACCCTACTATTACATGACCAGAATACTCTTAGCTTTCTTTTCATAGTTTCATCACATATATTATGTATCCACTCTTTATTATATGTGAAGTTATCATCGGAAAACCATATTCCAGAAATGTCGTATCTATCTACCATATCTTCAATTTCATCTACTATATTATTTGATTCTCTTAATCTTACTTTATTGCCAAAAATCTTTTTGATAACTGGCTGACAGAAAGAACAATTAAAAGCACATCCTCTTGAAGCAATAATATTTAAAGTTCGATGTCCGAACATCTGATATCCTGCCATTCTTCTTGCATAATCTTCATAAAAAAGAAATGATCTATCTGGAAAAACCGAGTTATTTAAATCTGGTCTCATAACATGATTGTTGATTATAATTTTGCCTTCGTGCTTAAATCCAATCCCTTTTATATTATCAAAAGACATTTTGTTATCTATTATACTTCGTAATACTTTGTTAAAACTCTCCTCCCCTTCGCCTACTACAACAATATCGATATTTTTATTTTCTAATACCCCTTGAATAAACAAGGTCGGGTGGGGCCCTCCTGCTATTATAACTATATTTTTATATCTATCTTTAATATAAGCTGATAATTTTTTTACAATTGGATAAGTTGTACTCATAACTGTAAAGCCAATAACATTAGGCTTTTCTCTGGATAATATTTTCCTAAAATAATGCATCTTTCGAGAGAAGCTCAGATCCAGTATCTTTACATTAAATCCTTCTCTTTTTATTTTTGTCGCAATATATAATAATCCCAGAGGAGTTTCACAATCATTTGTCATTAAAGGATTTATCAGTAATATTTTAAAATTGTTCATATTTTTTCTTCACCTCTTTTTCCTCCCTTAATATTTTTATACCTCTTAAGATAAAAGTAGTATATTTTTTTAACGTCTCTCCTATTCCCTTTCTCATCCTATGATTACAATTGATAACTTCATAATTTTGTGTTTTTATAATACAAACCTCTTACTAGTCCCAGAAGAATCAATATGTTTATAATAAATATAAACGGAGCAAATAATATAAAATCAAGGATGTTTTTGGCATACATACTTTTGCATAGAGGATAAAAAGTTATATATAGAAACATATTTACTATGCCCGATAAGCCTGTAAATCGAAAGATGTTGTATTCTCGTCCTATTTTGCACATAACCGATATCCAGTATCCATAGTCAATAAACTGCGTGGTCAGCTTTAGAAAACTAAAGGGCTTCTTATGAAATATGACGATATTATTTAAATAAATCGGTATCTTATGCGCCCTAAGCCGCAAACTTATCTCAGTATCCTCTCCGTGCATAAGTCGCTCTTCAAAACATCCAACCATTGAAAAGACACTAGCTCTATAAGCAGCGCAGCCTGAAGCAGTTAAATAAAAAGAACTTTTCCCTGACCACTCGTCTCTGTTGTAAAATATTCCTTTTATAATACTCGATCTATTATCTGAGAGGAAAAGTTTTATCTTCATGCTTACGTCATTATAAAACTCATCGATAAGGGAAGCGAAGTTTTTGTTTTTATTCCTTATGACTGACCTCATCGCTAAGGCTCGATCGTTTTTTTGAAAGAAATCATTTATAGATAAAAGCCAGTCTTTTCTAAAAATATAATCATCTGCTACAAATGTTATTATCTCATTCGAGGCCATTTCTATTCCTCTGTTTCTTGCAGAACCACAACCTTTATGCGCTTGTTTTAAATATCTTATATGGCCTTTACTAGAAACCATCTTCATAAATTCCTCTGTTTCATCAATGCTACCATCATCTATGACTATTATTTCGTATAGTTCTTTTGGATAGTCTTGCTCTGAAAGGGAAGCGAAACATTCCTTTAACGCCCTGCTTCTATTATACGTAATTATAACTACCGAGATAGTGAAGAACTTTTTCTGGAAGCAGTGGGATTTGTTCATAAAAATTTCCTTGCCCCTATACAACAACGCCCGTTGGCAAAAAGTCTGTTCTAACCT
>JAHIPN010000271.1 GCA_018894595.1 bacterium | reverse complement strand
TAGATGCCTATATCTATCAGCATGCCCAATCCTTATGATATATTCTGCCTTTTGACCAGGCATTTTTAACAAATCTCCTTTAGAACCATAAATGCCTCCGCATAATTTACTCCTGCCGTTGCACCCCGATTTTCCAAAGACGGGATCTGGATCCATATAATAATTAATTTAATACTACTATAAAATGAGAGAAAAAACAAGAACACGAAATAAGTTTCGAGTTGCTAGTTGCGGGTTTCAATTAGCCGGTTACCCAGCTTAAAAGTAATATAAGTTAATATAATATTTTAATTGAAGATTTTAAAAAGAAAAATTGATTATCTCCATTAAATAACCTATAATAATCTTAAAGAAAATATAGTAGGAAAAATATTTAGGATATATTGAATATTTATGACCTTAGAAAGGAGAGAAATAGATGCAAGTTTTTAAAAAAGAAAAATATATTATAAATGAAAAAGGCAAAAAAACAGCGGCAATCCTTCCCATTAAAAAGTATGAGGAGCTTATGGAAGACCTCCATGATCTGGCAGTAGTCGCTGAACGTCGAGATGAACCAACGATAACTTTTGGTAAACTAAAAGAAAGATTAAAGTGGAACAGGGGACGGTTCTCTGTATCATTTTGTATTTAACATTTTATGGAAAAATTTTGTAAATCTCGCCTCTCCTTTTCACTCTATAAAAGATGATCCTCTTATCCACTCCTATTTTACAGCCTACTCTATAATTACCTACTCTTATCCGGTAATAATCCCTGTATCCGCGCATCTTTTTTATATCTAATGCATTAAAGATATTGTCGAGTAACAGGAAAAAGGGGACAGGCTACTTTTTAAATCAAAAAAGTAGTCAGTCCCCTTTCGTTTCAGAAATAGACAGACGAGACGCTTGCCCTACGTGGTTAGTAGAGATTGCGTTGTAAACATCTGGGAAAAAGATTGCTCTCCTTATTTACTGCCCTTACAGGAGGAAGCGGTGAGAAATTACGGGGTGTTGGATTGTGGGGAAGGAAGTACGGGATTGCCGCGTCGCTTCGCTTCTCGCAATGACAGAATGGGGGCTTCTCGCAATGACAGAAATAATTTATTAGTTATCGCTCCTCCTTCAGCAGGTAAAAGCTTCCTCGGAGAAATGGCCACTATAGCCCATCTAATTCATCAGAAAAAATGTATCTATTTAGCCCCTTTCAGATTTTACGCTGAGGAAAAATACAGCCACTTTAAAAATCTTTACAGTGCTTGCGGATTGGAAACCATAATCTCTACCCGTAACCGCAAAGAAGATGACTGCCGTATAATCCAGGGAGATTATAGATTAGCAGTAATGGACTGCGAAAAGTTCAATTATTTCCTCTTAATGTATCCTGAATTTTTAACCGATGCCTCTTTGGTGATAATAGATGAAATGCAGATTATCGATGACCCGCAATGGGGACCTCAGGCTAATTCTTTTCTCCTTTCCTTCTACTAACTCGCAACTTGCACCTCGCACCTTGCAACCTGTATTTAATAACCCGAAACCCGCAACTATCTTATGCATTGATACTCACCGCCCGGATAGAATTATTTTTGAGGGGAAAGAAGTTAAAGTTACTGCAATAGGTTTTTGTTTGTTAAAATTTTAAATTTCTTTCTACATGAGAAATAATGAGGGCTATTCCCATTATTTGTATTTAAAAAACTTCTTCAATGTGAAGAGGAATTTGATTATGAGGAAATTTTAAAATAATATAATTCAATTATTTATTCAGGGATTTCTTAAAGTTTTATCGTGTTTTCCGATATTTCTAAGTAAAATAATATCTACTGAATTATACTGCCAGGTCATCCGTATTTCTTTATTGATAGTACATTCAAATATTTCGGAGACACCTCTAATTTTTTTAATACGTAATGAAGGATAAAATGGTGGCTTAGGATAATTGATTAATAATTCTATCTGTTTTCTAAAGAGTTTTTTTTCATTTATAGATAAACTTTTAAAACTTCTTCTAAACTTATTTGTTACCTTTATCTTCATCTTATTTTTCTAAATCTTTCATTAAATCATTTACATTATCAAAAGTCTTTACTCTGCCCGCTTTTATATCTTTATCAGCTTCTTTTTCCGCGTCCTGCCATTTTTTTGTCCAAAACCAGGATTGAGCTTTATCAATTATCAATACCGGTTTAACAACAATTGAATCTCCTTTAACGTCAAATTCTATCTTATCACCTTTTTTAAGGGAGAGTTTTTCCATAATATGTTTTGGAATAGTAATTTGAGAATTAATACGGATTTCTGATATCTGTCCCATTTTTTGTTCCTTTCTATTAAATTATTAAATTATTATTTTTCTAATTTATTATATCAAAAAAAATATAAATTATCAATAGCCTGTCCCCATTTTCCCAATGTAGTAATAAGTAATGAAAAAAGAGTTAGACAGTTAACCAGTTACCGGTTGCCCAGTTTACCAGTTCATTCATATATGTGGGTATAAATGCTCTGGATTCCCGCTTTCGCGGGAATGACAAAAAGGGAAGCGGGAATGACAGAGACAGGCAAGATTTCTGTCCTGCTATAGATTTTTAAGGATAGTTTCAATATTAATTATTTTAATATTTTTTTGGATATTTTTATATTTACTTATTTCTTTGGTTAATTTTTCCGGGTTGTTGGTAGAAAGTATGATTATTTTTTGGTTGGAGAGATTATGGTAATTAGAGCATTGAGATAGAAAATCTTCAATAGAAATAGTTTGCTGGCCTAAGATTTTTTCTTTGGATGGGTCATCGCTTATAATAGCATTTAGTTTTAGGGGAGTACCTATTCCAGCATAGTAAGTGATTTCAGCCAGCTGACCAGTGCCATAAATATTTATCGTTTTTTCTCCTTGTTGGTAGAGTTTTATTAAGTAAGCAGAAAGTAGATCTTTAGTATAATGATAATAGTGGAGAGTTTCCTGGAAACGGCTATACATCAAACGGCTGACATTTGCCATGCCTTCGGGGGTTATAAGATAGAGAATTTTACGGCCAGTCATTTTTTGGACTTTTATCCAACCCCGATGAATTAAGTTTTGCAGGATAGAGTTTGTGAGGCCGAGGGAGATGTTTAGTTTGAGGGATAGGGAACGTTGAGATAGAGATGGATTTTGTTTTATTTCTAAGAGAGTGTTTAAATGTTTAGATTCGGGCATTTTAAGACTCCCTTCGGTCGACTGGTTTCGGGTTGCGGGTTACGGGTTTCAAGTTTTTTAAAGATTTAATTAAAGCAATTAACATATGAATAATAGATTGGATTTTTGCCAATAAAAGCTTATATTCTTCGTTGGTGATGTAGTTCAAATCTTTAGCAAGTAATAATTGATATTCAGCTTCAAAGGCAGAGCCTTTGGCTATGCCTAAGAATCTGATTAGATTGCCATTATCAAGTTGTCCGCAGCCTTCGACGATGTTAGTAGGGATAGATGCTGATGATCTTCTGATTTGAGAAGTCAGTCCATATTGTTCGTTATTGGGGAATTTCTGAGTAATATTATAAATATCAATAGTAAATTTATGGGCATCTTCCCATACTTTTAGTTTTTTGTAGTCGGACATGAGAGTCTCCCTTCGGTCGTCTGTTTCAAGTTTCGGGTTACGGGTTGCAAGTTAAGAAATAATATACAAAATCAGGTTGTTAACTATGTAGTGAATGTTCAGGATGTGAACTTAAGAAAATTATACTGTAAAAGAATTGAGATGTCAAATGTATCAAATTCAATTATCTAACTACCCCACTAAAGTTTACACTAACAAATTCAATCTGCCAATCTACCGATCGTCCAATCAAAATAAAAAATAAAATCAAGAAAGAATCGTCTAATCAAAAACAATTAATATATAATGTCATTCGCTCCGGTTGTTCCCCGAATCTCTCTGTTCATCCCAATCATACCAACATATTGTTTTTTACTCTTTCTCTTTGATCTATGGAATAAAAATCGTGCATTTATCGTGCATTTATCGTGCATTTATTTCAAAGTATAAGATATAGCTCTTCCTCTTCCTTGTTTTCTGATTAGCTTTTTCTCAAGTAGATCGTTTAAATCCTTATTTGCTTGCCTGGGAGATATATTATTAATTTCTATATATATTTTTCTTGTAATATTTTTGTGAATCTTAAGATATTCTATTGCTTTCTTTTGCC
>JAHIPN010000270.1 GCA_018894595.1 bacterium | reverse complement strand
TTGAAATATATAATGACCCAGAAAACGCCATTTTAAGAGAAAAACAGATAAAAGCAGGTTCAAGGACTAAGAAGGTTGAATTGATTATAGGAATTAATCCAGAATGGAAAGATTTGTATAATAAACTATAAAACATGTCATTGCAAATAGTAGTTATATAATATAATGGGATTGCTTCGGTCGTTTTACTCCCTCGCAATGACAAAATAAGAAATGCGAATTATATTACGCGATACGATTCTATTTTGGCTCTTGGTTTTTGTTTTCTTTACGATATACGAAATACGATATACGAAATACGAAATGATGGAGTTTTAATGAAATGATAAAAACCATATTATTTGTCTGTACCGGTAATACCTGCCGAAGCGCTATGGCAGAAGGTATGTTTAAAAAAATGTTAAAAGGAAGAAAAGAAGATAATAGCAGTTTTAATGTTATGTCAGCTGGAATTTCTGCTCTGCCGGGTATGAGCCCCACACCCGAAGCTATTAAGGTTATGAGTGAGCAGGGCATTGATATTTCGCGGCACGTAGCCACCCAGGTAAAAGAAGATCTAATTAAAAAGGCAGATCTAATTTTGGTTATGTCCAAGACACATAAAGATTATATTCTGAGAAAATTTCCTTTTGTTCAGAATAAAGTTTTTTTTCTTAAAAAGTATGTCCAAAGAGATGAACTTAAAAATATTCAAAGTAAGGATGAGAATTATAAAGTATTTGACCCTCTTGGTAGACCTATAGAATTTTATCGAAGTGTAGCAAGAAACTTGGAAGAAAACTTAAAGAAAATACTAGATAAAATTCTTGAAGAAAATAATAAATAACGGCGGTGAGATATAAGATGAAAATTGCTTTAGGAAGCGATCATGGCGGATATAAATTAAAAGAAAATGTAAAAGAATATTTAAAAAAATTAAATATAGAATATACCGATTTTGGATGTGATAGTGAACAACCGGTTGATTATTCAGATATAGGTTTTAAAGTTTCTAATGAAGTGAAAGATGGAAATTTTGATAAAGGAATATTAATTTGTGGAACCGGAATAGGTATGTCTGTAATTGCTAATAAAGTTAGAGGTATCAGAGCTGCACTTTGTTATAATGAATTTACTGCCCGGTATTCCAGAGAACATAACGACGCGAATATTTTAGTCCTGGGTGGCAGAGTTATTGGCTCTGGATTAGCTAAAGAAATTGTAAAAGTTTGGTTAAATGCTAAGTTTAGCCAGGAAGAAAGGCATATTAATCGCCTGAATAAAATAAAACAAAAAGAAAATGAAGTCTTTAAATGAAATCGGACGCGATACGCGATAGGCGATAGGCGATACGAAGTAAAAGGAGGAAAAATCATTGTCAGAAGTAATCATTTTAGACCACCCTTTAATACAACACAAAATAACTTTAATAAGAGATAAAAATACTCAAATGAAAGAATTTAGAGAATTAGTAGACGAGCTATCTAATTTAATAGCTTATGAAGCAACCAGAGAAATAGAATTAAAGGAAATTGAAATTGAAACTCCCATTGGTAAGACTAAAAGTAAAGTAATCTCAGGGAAAAATATTGCAATTATAGCTATTTTAAGAGCAGGTTTAGGCATGGTCGATGGAATATTAAAACTTATTCCTCCTGCAAAAGTAGGGCATATTGGCATGTATCGTGATCCTGAAACTTTAAAACCTGTGGAATATTATGCTAAATTGCCATCTGATATTAAAGATAGAAAAGTTATTATTGTTGACCCGATGTTAGCAACCGGAGGTACGGCCGTTGCCTGTATAGACTATATCAAGAAATGTGGTACGGAAGATATAAAATTTATGTGCTTAATTGCTGCTCCGGAAGGTATAAATATGTTACAAAAATACCACCCGGATGTAAAAATATACGCAGCAGCTGTTGATGAAAGATTGAATTCACATGGGTATATAGTTCCGGGCTTAGGTGACGCTGGGGATAGATTATTCGGCACTAAATAAATTAGTATTTAGTATATAGTAAAGAAAAAAGCGGATAGCGTACAGCGTTTAGCGTAGAGTTTGGAAAGAAGAAGACAGAATGCGGAGGATAAATTAGATAGTATGTAGTGTACGTATATTATAAGAAATTTAGAATTCATTAGTCAGAATTTAGAATAAAAATAATACTAAACTAAAAAGTAAAAAAATATCGGAATCTTTACGCGATACTCGATACTAAATTTCTATACGCTAAACGCTGTACGCTCTACGCTAAAATTATTGAAGAATGGGCAATGTGTGATAAGTAATTTGTAGGGGCTTGATTTATCAAGCCCGCAATAATGTAGGGGCACGATGCATCGTGCCCAAGGTAAACAAAAGACAATAAAACAAGAAGGGCACAATTCATTGTGCCCCTACAAAATCATAAAAACTGTGAGCAAGGGGTTTGATTTATTAAGCACTCCAGAAAATTATCAAAATAAATCGGGTCGGATGAATCCGACCCCTACATTAAAATTAATATATTATGCGAAATAATTTTGGATATTGAAATATAATTTACTTTTTTCATTTTAAACTTTTAGTTCAGTGTTAAAGAGATCATTATATAATAGAAAATTTACACTGGATACGATAAGTTTAACAATGTATTTACGCGATACTCGATACTAAATTTCTATACGCTAAACGCTGTACGCTCCACGCTAATATTTTTAAAGGGGGTTTCAATTTATGAGCCGTCCAACCTGGGATGAATATTTTTTGGAAATAACTGAATTAGTTTCCAAACGTTCTACCTGTTTAAGAAGAAAAGTTGGAGCAGTAATCGTGCAAGATAAGCGAATACTGACTACCGGATATAATGGTGCTCCCAGGGGGCTGCCTCATTGTTTGGAAATAGGATGTTTAAGAGAAATAAAAAAAGTTGCTTCCGGAGAAAGACAGGAATTATGCAGGGGATTACATGCTGAACAAAATGTAATTGTTCAAGCTGCATTATACGGTATGAGCATAAAAGGCAGTGTGTTGTATTGCACAACCCAACCTTGTATTACTTGCGCTAAGATGATCATAAATTCAGGAATAAAAAAAATAATTTATAAAG
>JAHIPN010000269.1 GCA_018894595.1 bacterium | reverse complement strand
GCTAAGAGGTTTTTTTTCAATTTCAAAAATAACCTTTCTGCCTACCATCATACTGGCGATTTCCTCTTGATTGGTATCTTTGGTATTTTTTACTCCTACTACCTTCCCTCTTCTCATTACAGTTACCCGGTCAGAGAGAGCTTTTACTTCATTCAATTTATGAGTAATAAAAATAATAGTTTTACCCTGTCTTTTTAGCGATTTAAGTATTTCGAATAACTATTCTACTTCCTGGGGGGTTAATACTGCAGTGGGTTCATCCATTACTAAGATTTCTGCCCCTCGGTATAGGACTTTAATAATCTCTACTCTCTGCTGGACCCCAACAGAAATGTTTTCTATTTTTGCTTTGGGGTCAATTTTAAAACCCATACTCTTAGATAATTCTTCAACACTCTTTACTGCTTTTTCCATATCTATTAAAACATTATTTTTTTTGGGTTCCATGCCCAGGATAATATTTTCCGTAACAGTTAAAGGCGGTACTAACATAAAATGCTGATGAACCATACCAATCTTTAAATTGATGGCAACATTCGGATTGGCGATATTAACTTTTTCTCCATTTACAAAGATTTTACCGGAATCAGCCTGATACAGTCCATACAAGATACTCATCAGGGTTGATTTACCAGCACCATTCTCGCCAACCAGAGCATGTATTTCTCCTTTATAGACTTTAAAATCTACATTGTCGTTGGCAACTACTAGAGGGAATCGTTTGGTGATATTTTTCATCTCTAAAGCAATCTCGGGCAATTGATAAGTCCTCCTCCTTCGGTAATTTACACTTTAATTTTAAAATATTGGAGGTATTCATGCAATAATGAATACCTCCAATATATATTTTGGCATATGCTATTTAGTTTACTCGGTGGGAACAACAATTTCTCCGCTTATAATTTTAGCCTTTGCTTCTTCAACCTTAGCTATCATTTCTGCAGATACAAGATCTACATTGTACTTATCGATAGCATAACCAACTCCGGAATAGGTTACATCTCCAATGGTAACGGTTCTATCTAAACCAAATACTTCAATACCGCCTTTGAAAGTTCCTTCAACCGCTGCTTTTATGGCAAGATATATTGAAACGTCAACTTGCTTTAACATACTGGTTAAACCAAAACTTTCTCCGGTTTCCTCGATATATCCCATATAGTTCTGGTTGGAGTCTACTCCGATTACATATCTTTTTCTTTCTTTGGCTGCTTCAAATACTCCAGCTCCGGTTAAACCTGACGCATGATATATAATCCAAGCTCCTGCATCATATTGTGACAAAGCTAACTCTTTCCCTTTTACCGGGTCAGCAAAAGCGACAGGAGTATCACCGGCATAGGCAGAAAGTATTTTACATTCAGGGTAGACATAATGAACCCCAGCTATATAACCTGCTTCAAATCCCTTAATCAGTGCTATAGCCATTCCGCCTACAAATCCAACTGTATCTTTTCCATCTTCCTGTGCTTTCATACCGGCAATCATGCCCACCAGGAAAGAAGCTTGAGGTTCCGGAAACAACAGAGACATTACATTAGGTTTATCAGGGATAAATCCATCGACAATGGCAAATTTAGTATCTGGAAACTCATCAGCTACGGTAGATATAGCATCAGTAAATAAAAAGCCTACTCCGATTATTACATCATAGCCTATCATAGCCAGGTTTCTAAGATTTACTTCTCTATCCGCATCTACCCCCGGTTCTAATTCGATACGTTTAATTCCAAAATCAGCTGCTGCCCATGCCAATCCTCGGGATGCTGAATCATTAAATGATTTATCTCCTTTTCCACCAATATCAAATACCAGCCCGACTTTGAGTGGTGCTTCTGCAGCAAAAACTGTCGAAGAAAGACATAATCCTAATATTATTACTAATACGACTACTAATAATAGATTCTTTTTCATTTCTGAAATCTCCTTTCATTTTTTAAAATACTTAAAATCCAACTTTACTTTTACCCTGTTAAATACTTTTATTTAATAGGGTTTATGCGGTCAGAAAAATAGTTCATCTATCACCTCCTCTTTTATTTAGTCGTTAGTGAATAGTGAATAGTCGTTAGTATATAGTAGCAACACGGCGTGCCG
>JAHIPN010000268.1 GCA_018894595.1 bacterium | reverse complement strand
CAAAATATCTTATTAAGAATTTAATTTTAATTTAAGGAGGATAATTTCTAATGAAAATGAAAGTTCTATTGATAGCTTTGTTAATTGTTGGATTAGTTTTGGTAAATGTTGGATTAGTTCATGCTGGCAAGACTACTATTACGGTAAGTGTATATCCCGATTTAGATTCGGTTATTAAAGCAATACTTCCGGCATTTAACGCACTTAATCCTGATATCGAAGTTGTGCTCGATGTAGCAGGGTATGGTGATCACCATACAAAATTACTGACCCAGTTGGCGGCAGGTAAAGGCGTACCTGATGTTACTGCACTGGAGATTGGTTACATATCTCAATTTGCTGCTAAGGGAGGTCTGGTTGATATCAGCCAATCACCTTATAACGCGAAAATGTATGAGAACTTATTTGTACCTTATGCCTGGTTCCAATCGAATACTGCAGATGGACGATTGATTGCTTTGCCAGCTGATATTGCCCCGGCGACCATGTTCTGGAGGCGGGATGTATTTGCTGATCGTGGTGTCTCTATAGATAATATCAAGACCTGGGATGATTATATCGAAGCCGGGAAGAAATTTACTTATGATGCAGATGGTGATGGCAAAGTTGACCATTGGCTCCTTGCTAATGTGGCTGATTTTGCTATGATTCTCTGGGGAGGTCATACCCATTTCTTTGATGAACAAGGCAATTGCTTAGTTGATAATGAGCGATTTGTGAAGGCCTTTGCTATTGCCAAAAAGATTCGCGATGCCGGGATGGATGCCCAAATTGGTGCCTGGACTAATGAGTGGTATGAAGCATTTAAGCAAGGTACTGTTGCAACAGAAATAAACGGTGTTTGGATGCTGGGGCATTTTAAGAACTGGATAGCTCCTGATACTGCTGGAAAATGGGGAGCAGCCCAGCTTCCTGAAGGAATCTTTACTCATCGAGGAGGTACCTGGTATGCTATCCCTCAAGCCAGCGAGCATAAAGAAGAAGCATGGAAACTGATTAAATTTTTAACTACCAGTTATGCTACTCAGTTAAGAGCATTTGAGGTTACCGGTGCTTTTCCAACCGTTCAGGATGTTTGGAAAGATCCTATTTTTGAAGAGCCGGTTACATTCCTCAATGGTCAGAAAGCAAGATTATTATGGAAAGAAGTTGTTTCGCATATCGTTGGAGTCCCTACGAATACAAATGATGCCCTGGCTTTTGAAATTGTTAATGATGCCCTTTCTCAGGTTTTAAATGAAGGATACCCTATAAATGAAGCTCTGTCCGAAGCCAAGAGACTTATCGAACAACGTACCCGTTAATTAATATTATAATAATAGGGGAGGAGTAGTTTTTTAAAATTCTTCTCCCCTATCTTTCTATATGTTGACATTAAAGTAGAAGAGGAATATTTTATGAATTTGTCTGCTTCATCCAACCTCGCCGAGAAAGGCAAACGAGGTATTTGGCAAAAATGGAACAATTGGGGTAATAAGAATCAACTTCGTTATGCTCCTTATTTATTTATCAGCCCTTTCTATATTTTATTTTTAATCTTTGGTCTTTTTCCTATTCTATTTTCACTTTTTCTTTCTTTTCACAGTTGGAGAGCAGTGGGTGGTCTTAGTACTATAGAGTGGGTCGGGTTGAAAAATTTCAAATTCCTGCTCGGTGATCCCTGGTTCTGGGGATCACTATGGAATACCTTTATTCTTCTGATAATTTCAGGCTTACCTCAACATATCATAGCTCTTCCTTTGGCTTTTATTTTAAACTCACGTTTACCTCGTCGATTAAAGCAATTCTTAAGTGCTAGCTATTTTTTCCCTTATATCACCTCAACTGTGGCGATTGCTTTAATCTTTTCTACTATTTTTGGACTAAGATACGGAATTCTAAATCAACTACTGGAATTTTTAGCGGATTCGTCCTTTACCAGCTGGGCTTTTGGCTGGCTGGATAATTCCTTGCCAATAAATTGGTTAGGTAAAGCCGTTTATATAAAACCAGCAATTGCTATTGTAGTAGTCTGGCATTGGTTTGGCTGGAATACTATTTTGTATTTATCCGGGCTACAAGTTATTTCAGATGACCTTTATGAAGCAGCCCGCGTAGATGGAGCAACTTCCTGGCATGAGTTCTGGTATATCAGTTTACCCTTACTTAAACCCATAATCTTTTTTGCAGTAACTATGACTATTATTGGTAATATGCAGTTATTCGATGAACCATTTATCTTAACCGGAGGTACTGGTGGAGTTGGACGGGCGGGAATGACCGTAGCCATATATCTCTACAGAACTGCCTTTAATTGGACTCAGATGGGAGTTGCAGCAGCGATGTCCTGGCTCTTATTTTTAATTATTATAATTTTCACCCTTATTAATTATACTGTTTTACGAAAAGGGGTATTAGAACGGAGAGGGGAATGAAGGTAAAAAGAAAATTAGGTATAAATATAAATAAAATTATGCAATATTTCATTATTACCTTACTTGCCATAATAACTATCTTCCCTTTATATTGGATGTTTACTTTGGCTACTCAGTCACCTCCCGAAATCTTTCGAGCGCCACCTCATCTGTGGTTTGGTACGAATTCTGTAAGCAATTGCCAGGAATTGATGAAGGCTATGCCTTCTTTCTGGAGAAATATGGGGAACAGTATATATGTAGCGGTTATGGCCACGCTTACCACTCTATTTTTCTGTTCACTTGGTGGGTATGCCTTTGCTATGTATGACTTTAAATACAAGAATCAGTTATTTATGTTTATGATTGCTACCATGGTTATTCCGGTAACTTTGGGGATTATTCCTTATTATATTATGATGAGCTGGATCGGATGGCTGGATAAATTGCGAGCACTGTATGTTCCGGGAATGGCTTCCGCGTTTGGCATATTTCTATTGCGTCAATATATTGCCAGTGCAGTCCCTCGTGAACTAATGGATGCAGCGCGAATTGACGGTTGTGGTGAGTTTCGAATCTACTGGAATATTGTTTTACCTATGATTAAACCAGGGTTGGCTACTTTGGGAATTGTTATCTTTGTAGGTTCATGGAATAACTTCCTTGGTGCACTCGTGGTGCTTCAATCAAAAGAGATGTTTACTCTCCCGGTGGCACTTCGGTCACTTCAAGGATTGTATACTGTAAATTGGGGGGCAATAATGAGTGGAGCTGCCCTTAGTATTTTACCGATATTAATTGTATTTATATTTGCTGCCAAGAATATTATTGGTGCATTTATAGCCGGCACAGGTTTAAAAGGGTAAGTGAGTATATGGTAGATTCCAGTTCAGCCAGCCTGGAAGCTTTTCAAAAAGCAATACAAGATCCTTATTATGTAGGAGAGTTACAGATAGATATTACTTTTCAAAATAGGAATAAATGACGAGAATTAATTTCTTGGTAAGTAAAATAATCAATTTAGTATAGAAGGTTTATCAACAAAGAGGAGGTTCTTAATGAAAACATTATCGCTTAGCGGAATATGGAAGTATCGTTTAAACGAGCAAGAAAAATATCGGGATATTCAGGTTCCTTCTAATTGGTATCTACAGGGATTGAATCATGGTGGGAAGGTGTATTACCAAAAGAAATTTGAGATATCAACTCAGGAAGATAAGGATTATTACCTAATCTTTAAAGGAGTGGATTACTTCTGTAAGGGCAAATTGAATGGAAAATTAATCGGAGATCATGAAGGATACTTTCAAGAATTTTCTTTTATGATAACTAGTATATTAAAAGATGGTGAGAATCTTCTCGAGGTTGAGGTGGATTCACCTAATGAGCCTAATGATATTTGGCCTGATAAAAAATATCTGATAAAAGGAATATTTAATCATCACGATACTCGCCCGGGTAGTTGGGACCCTGAATGCGGGCAGGATAGAAATACCGGGGGCATATGGAATGGTGTTCTAATCATGGAGAAGGCGAAAATACATATAGATAAAAATATTAAGGTATCTCCGTTGCTACTAAAAGACAACCAAGCACGTTTGGATATAGACATACCTCTGGACAATAACGATTTCCCGCAGGAAATAGAAATCAAGTTGGAAATATCAGGAATTGGGTTTAAAGAAAATTTTGAAATAAATAAAAAGATTTTTTTATCCTCAGGGAAAAATCATATTCATCTGGTAAAGACTCTGTATAAACCTAAATTATGGACCACCTGGGATAGAGGGAAATCATATTTATATAATTTAAGATGTAAAATTTTAGATTTAGCAAAAGAAAGATTAGATGAAAAATCAACACGATTTGGTATAAGAGAAATAAAGATAGATGATAAATGGAACTGGTATTTAAATGGTGAACGATTCTTTCCTCGAGGTACAAATATTATTCCCACTCAATGGCTAAGTGAGTACGATAAAAAAATGATTGCTAAAGATATGAAGATGTTAAAAGAAGCTAATGTAAATGCAGTAAGAGTTCATGCCCACATTAATCGCCAGGAGTTCTATGATGCCTGCGATGAAGCGGGAATATTAGTCTGGCAGGATTTTCCTCTTCAATGGAGTTATGAGGAGACTGATGAATTTGCTCAGAATGCTGTTGGTCAGATTGAGGATATGATAGACCAGTTTTACAATCATCCCAGCATAGTTGTTTGGTGCTGCCAAAACGAACCGAGCGTTAATAGGCACACACTTGATCCTCTCTTATATATGACGGCAAAAGCAAAAGATTCCACCAGATATATTGATATGGCCTCTGACTTTGCCTATCATCCTTATCCGGGATGGTATACGTCTCATTATTTTGAATTTCATTCTCTTCCGGCAGCGCCTTTCATTAATGAGTTTGGGGCTCAGGCACTTCCAAATCCGGAGACAATAAGAGAAATGATGAAAGAAAATGAACTTTGGCCTCCCAAGTGGTCAGTGTGGGCCTATTATGATTTTCAATATGACCCTACTTTCAATGTTGCCCAAATAGATATGGGTAAGTCTCTGGAAGAATTTATAGAAAACAGCCAGAACTATCAGGCAAAATTATTAAAATACGCCATAGAAAATTATCGAAAGAATAAATATTTTAAAGTAACCGGAATATTTCAATTTATGTTTGTAGATAATTGGAATGCTATAACCTGGAGTGTGGTGGATTATTTTCGAAGACCAAAAAAAGCTTATACTGTTTTAAAAACCGTTTATCAACCAGTGTTAATAGGTATAGATTTGGATAGGGAAAAAGTTGGTTTAGATATGTTACGTGCTACTGGATTTCCTGGCATCTGGGTGGTCAACGATACCCTGAATCTATATGAAAATTTACATGCTAAAAT
>JAHIPN010000267.1 GCA_018894595.1 bacterium | reverse complement strand
GAGACAGGCAATATCAATAGGAAGAGCTATGCATTTTAAAGTCAAACTCCTTATCCTTGATGAGCCTCTTGCGGCTTTATCAGTTAGAGAAACAAGGGAAGTGCTTAGACAGGTAGAAAAGGCAAGAGAGTCAGGGGTTTCAGTTATTTTTATCACTCACAATGTTTATCATGTTTATCCTGTTGCAGAAAGATTTGTGATGTTAGATAAGGGGATAAAAATAGGAGAAGTTTATAAAAAAGATGCCAGTCCGGAAGATATTATAGAGATAATAGCCACCGGAAAGATGTCAAAGACATTAAAAACTTGAAAATTAGAGTAAAGGTTTCTAATTTTCCTCAATATTTTTGGGGGATATATTAATGAATTCTCGAGAAAGGGTAAAAAAAGCTATTAATCATCAAGAAACTGAGCGTATTCCTCTTGATTTAGGCTCAACTTTGGTGACCGGAATTCAGGCAAGCACTTATGCCAAATTAAGGCAGTTCTTGGGCTTGAAAGATACATCAGTAAGGATAGCTGATCCTTTTCAGATGCTTGGCGAAGTCGAGATGGAGGTAATAAAAAAATTAGGGATTGATACTGTTGGATTGTGGCTTCCAACTAATTTTTTTGGATTTAGAAATGAGAATTGGAAACCCTGGAAGCTATTTGATGCTACCAAGGTATTAGTGCCTGAAAAATTTACCACTAAAAGGGATGATGAAGGGAATATTTATCTCTATCCTCAAGGGGATAATTCAGTTTCTCCTTGTGCGAGGATGCCTCGAGAAGGTTATTATTTTGATCTTTTAGTACGTCAAGAACCTTTAGATGAGAGAAATCTAAATCCAGAAGAATGGGCCAATCAGCAGTATTCAGTTTTTTCTGAGGAAACATTAAGCTATTTAGAGAAGAAGGCGGATGAGCTTTACAAAAATACAGATCTTTGCATTGTTGGAGAATTTATAGATGCAAGCTTTGGAGATATTTCTATGGTGCCAGGTCCAGCCATTAAAAATCCTAAAGGGATCAGGGAACCAGTAGAATGGATTACCGCTCATATTGAATATCCCGATTATATCAAGGGAATCTTTGAATTGCAATGTGAAATAGCATTGAAAAATTTGAAACTCTCTTATGAGGCAGTAGGAAATAAAATAGATGTAATTATGGTTAGTGGAACAGATTTTGGGACTCAAAATGCCCCTTTTATATCACCTGATATGTATCGGGAGTTTTATAAACCCTTTCATAAAAGGATAAATGATTGGATTCATAAGAACACTTCCTGGAAGACTTTTTATCATAGTTGTGGCTCTATCGCAGTTTTTTTAGATGACTTTGTGGAGGTCGGGGTGGATATTTTAAATCCTGTTCAGACCTCAGCCAAAGATATGGATCCAAAAATGTTAAAGGAAAAATACGGAGATAAATTGGTTTTCTGGGGTGGTGGGGTAGATACACAAAAGACACTTCCCTTTGGTACCCCTGAAGATGTAAGAAGAGAAGTCAATGAGCGCTGCAAGATATTTGGAAAGGGAGGAGGTTTTGTATTTAACACTATTCACAACATTCAGTCAAAAGTTCCTATTGAAAATCTTGTAGCTATGTTTCAAACTGTAAAGGAATTTAAATTTTAATTATAAAAAGGGAAAGAAGATGGAATTTTCATTATGTATTGATTCTATATATCCTGAAGATAGTTTAAAAGAAAAATTGGAGAGAATAAAACAGGCGGGATTTAGTTATATTGAGTTCTGGGATTGGCGGGATAAAGATTTAGAGCTAATCATAAATAGCGGTTTGAAAGTTACGAATTTTAGCGGGAACAGAGTATCGTCTTTAACCCTGGACAGCAAAGAAAAGATTATTCAAGAAGTAGATGCTTCTATAGATATAGCAAAGAAATTAAAGTGTAAACGTATCATGTTGCTGTCAGATGTATTAGAGAATGATGGAAGTGTAAAAATTAATTCAATAAGCAGTGAAAAAAAATTCCTCCGTTTATACGATAATCTTAGAGTTCTTGTTAAGGTTGCTAAAAAGAGAGACATTATGTTGGTAATTGAACCATTAAACACCTTAAAGGACCATAAAAATTATTTTTTAGATAATTTCCAAAAAACTCTTGAATTAATTCAATCAATTAATTCTGAGTATCTTAAAATACTTTATGATATTTACCATATGCAAATTATGGAGGGAAACGTCTTAGAAACTCTACAAAAATACCACCAAGTCATAGGATATATTCATATAGCAAACGTGCCTTACAGATGTGAACCCTGGACCGGTGAACTTGACTATAAATTTATCCTTAAAGAACTTTCAAAAGTTTATTCAGGGTTTGCAGGATTTGAGTTTTTTGTGAAGGAGCAAGATTTTACTTATGAAAAACTCTACGAATGGATTCATTCAGTTGATTTATAAAAAGAATACATTATTAATGATTACTCAGATTATTAAGGAGATTACGCAGATTTTTAATAGGTATGGAATTTAATCTGCGCAGTCAAATATAATCTCTGTAATCATTTATTTATAGATTAAAAATTAACAAGAAAGGAAATATAAATTATGGAAAAAGTTAATATTGGTATCATTGGTGTTGGCAGAATAGGAAGATTACATGCCCGTAATTTAAAATATCAGATTCCTGGGTCAAAAGTGTTAGCAGTTGCTGATATATTTAAAAAGAGTGCCAGAGAAACAGCCTCTCAATTAGAAATATCTATCGCTGAAAAAGATTATCGGGTTTTATTGGAAAATAAGGATATTGATGCAGTGGTAATTTGTTCATCTACCGATACCCATGCTCAGATAATTTCTGAGGCAGCGCAAGCAGGGAAGCATATCTTTTGCGAAAAACCTATTGCTTTGGATGTAGAAAAAATTGATCAGGCTATCGCTGCAGTTAAAAAAGCAGGAGTAAAACTACAGGTAGGGTTTAATCGTCGATTTGACCCCAGCTTTAAAAAAGCCAAAGACCTGGTTGCAAAAGGCACAATCGGCACACCTCACCTGGTACGAATAACCAGTAGAGATCCTGAACCACCACCGATTAGTTATATTAAAGTATCCGGAGGAATCTTTTTAGATATGATGATTCATGATTTTGATATGGCTCGTTTCCTTTTAAGTCAAGAGGTGGTTGAGTTGATGGCAGTGGGCAGCTGCTTGGTTGATCCGGCTATCGGAAAGGCAGGGGATATTGATACCGCGATAGTCACCCTAAAATATGAAAACGGTGCTTGGGGGATTATTGATAATAGTCGCAAAGCTGTTTATGGGTATGACCAACGAATAGAAATTTTTGGTTCAGAAGGCTGCATAATGGTAGGGAATCCAAAACCAACAGAAGTAATTGTTAATGGCGCAGAAGATACCAAGACTGATAAACCTCTTTATTTCTTTACAGAGCGATATCAGGAAGCATACTTAGCTGAAATGAAAGAATTTATTAAATGTATTCAGGAAAACAAAGAACCATCAGTGGGTGGATTGGACGGAAAAATCTCTGTCCAGATGGGATACGCAGCTAAAGAATCTCTGGCAAAGAGAAGTTTTGTAAAAGTAATAAAGTAAAAGAATATTTAACAGGAAGGAAATAATAAGAACCGATTATGAATCCAACTATTAAGGATGTGGCAGAATTAGCGGGAGTCCATCCCTCCACAGTATCCCGGGTGATAAATAACGATTCTCGGATAAGTGAAAAAACTAAAAACAAAGTTCTTTTGATAATTAAAAAATTAGGATATACTCCTAATGCCATTGCTCGTGGGTTAAAGACCAAAAGAACTTATACCTTAGGTATGCTTATTCCTGATATCACCAATCCATTTTTTGCAGAGATAGCTCGAGGAGTGGAAGATGCGGCAAACGTAAATGGATTTAATGTCATATTGTGCAATACTGATGATAAACCAAAAAAGGAAAGGACCTATCTGGATATATTAAAGGAAAAGCGGGTAGATGGTCTGATTTTAGGAACTGCTCATATTAAAGATAAGAGCATCTTAGAGTTAGAGAAGAAAAAATTTCCTTATATATTAGTTTCTCGAAATATTGAAAGATTAAATAAAAATTGCATAATCGTTGATGATGTAGAAGGCGGAATTATAGCTACTGAATATTTAATTAAGTTAGGTCATCGTCGAATTGCCCATATTACCGGTCCTCTTAAAACGAGATCGGCACTTAATAGACTAAAAGGTTATAAGTTAGCTCTAAAAAAACACGAGATTGAATATGAAGATGAATTGGTAGGAGAAGGTGATTTTAGAATAAAAGGTGGTTATCAGGTTATGAAGAGATTTTTAAAATTAGCTAAACCGCCTACTGCTATATTTGCTGCCAATGATTTGCTGGCTTTAGGAGCTATGCAAGTTATTCAAAAAAAGAATTTTTATATTCCTGAAGATTTTTCAGTAATAGGTTTTAATGATATTGAATTAGCGTCTTTTGTCTATCCTCCGTTAACTACTATTCGTCAGCCGATGGTGGAAATGGGGAAATTAGCAGTGAAGATGTTATTAAAGATAATAGAGGAGGGAGAATTTAATCAAGGAAAAGTAATATTAAAACCCGAGTTAATAGTAAGAGAGTCTTGCAAAAAAATAAATAAAATAAAAATATAAGAAATAAATTATTAAATTAAAATAAAAAAAGGAGAAACAAAAAATGAAAACTGTAACTTTGTGTGCTGATTGGCAGCCTAAGCCAGATTTTAAATTAGGCGCAAAGGACATTGATGGAAAACTTACTTATTTGGGAAGCAAAGTTTGGAAAAATCCGGAGATTAAAATAGTGGAGAAAGATATTCCAAAAATTGGATCTACTGAAGTTTTGATCAAAGTTAAGGCTTGCGGAATATGTGGCAGCGATGTTCATATGGCTCAACCTGATGATGATGGTTATATCTGGTACCCAGGGCTTACTGCTTTTCCGGCAACCTTAGGCCATGAATTTTCAGGAATTGTAGTGGAGGCAGGTGAACAGGCCATTAACAAGAGAACGGGGAAGAAATTCGAAGAGGGAGAGGCAGTAACTGCAGAAGAAATGTTCTGGTGTGCTTCTTGCCGACCCTGTGCCGACGGCTATCCTAATCACTGTGAGAAATTACAAGAGATTGGTTTTAGTTGTGATGGTGCCTTTGCGGAGTATGTTAAAGTTGATTCCCGCTATATTTGGAGTCTGGAAGAACTAAAGAGAGTTTACAAGGGTGATGACTTATTCCTGGCTGGTAGTGTAGTTGAACCTACTTCGGTAGCTTATAATGCAATGATAGAACGAGGAGGAGGGATAAGGCCTGGAGATAATGCAGTAATATTAGGTGGTGGTCCCATTGGTCTTGCAGCAGTAGCTATAATGAAAAAAGCCGGAGCCTCAAATGTAATTCTTTCTGAACCTTCTGAATCAAGAGCAAAATTAGGCAAGTTAATGGGCGCAGACCATATCATCAATCCTATTAAAGAAAGTTTTTCCGAGAGAGTGTTAGATATAACCGGCGGTCTGGGAGCTAAATTGTATTTGGAGGCAACTGGTTTACCTGATAAAGTCTGGGCAGATATTGAACAATCTATCTGGGAAGGCAAGATGATTAACAGTACAGTAGTAATTGTGGCCCGTTCAGATAAGAAGATTCCGGTAACCGGAGAAGTTTTCCAGGTAAGAAGGGCCTCTATTGTTGGTTCTCAGGGTCATTCTGGTCATGGGACATTCCCCAGAGTTATAAGTTCAATGGCTTCCGGGATGGATATGACTCCATTGATTACCAAAAAGATAACCTTAGATGAAGTTCCGGAAAATATAGTCTTATTGCGGACTGATAGAACAGAATGTAAAATTACCTGTGAGTTTTAATAATTTAATTTAACGAAAAGGAGAAAATAAAATGAGTGATAATAAAAAATGGCTGACTACCGATTACCCCCAGATAGTTTTTGAAAATAGTCAGGTAGGCAGATTGAAAAAAGAATTATTTGATGCACCGATGAGTAAAATTGAAGAAGTACTTAAAGAATATGAAGTCCCTTCTCCTTCTGAATTAGGGAAAGCGGGAAGTTATATTCAGACTACTCCCCGCATGCATGTTATTGAAAACAGGCGAAAAAATGATTTTGTCTTTGTCCCGGTGGGATGTACCGAATGTCATGGTGATTATGCTAATACCGGTCTGGATACTTTTATGGTTACTCAAATTTGTGAAGGAGTTCGACGCTATATAAAAAATAGAGATGGAGCAGGCTGCAGCCTGGCTCTACCTCCTCTAAATTATGGGGGTCATCCTTATCATCATTGCGGTATGGCTGGTACTATCATTATGCCCGAAGATGTAGTCAGGGAAACCATGATTAATGTGATGTACGGACTTTGGAATGATGGTTTCCGCAAACAGATGTGGGTGAATAATCATGGACAATTATGGATATTAGAATCAGCCATCCAGGAATTTTGCAAACGCTACCAATTACCGGGTATCTATCGGGTAATCGATTGGCATCGCTCCATCAGAGAATTCTTTATTCCTATAGATAGAAAAGATAGTTTGACTACTGATTTTATTCATGCAGATGAGGCAGAAGCTTCAGTTGCTCAATTATTATTTCCAGAGATGTTAGATATGAAGTATGCTGTAGACACAGAGGGTGATTCATTACTGCCCGGAGGACATTTTGATACCTCCGTTGATCCTTATCATCGACCTCAAGGGTGGCAGCAAGGGGAAGGTCAATCTGCGATTGAAAGATCGGCTGTTCCGGAAGGAGTGGTAGGTTATCCGACTCGAGCGAGTGCCGATAAAGCAAAACGTCCTATTGCTGCAATTCTAAGCTATTTGACTTTGGTTCATGATGAGATTATGGAGACCTACCCAGCTGGAAAATTACCACCGGTAGAAAAGATCAGTTTGCGTGACCCCAAGGAGATGGAACCTTTCTTAAAGGAACCGATGAGCAAAGGCTGGAAGTCTGTATTTGAGTTGCCATATATCGGACAAATACAGAAATAGCGAGTAGCGTAGAGTGTAGAGTATTAAAGTTAAAAATTTAAAGTAAAAAATTAAAAACCAAAATTCAAAACTTTTTCAGATAATGTATTGTTTTTTATGTAGGGGGCGGATTCATCCGCCCCGGGTTATTTGGTTTTATTAGTTTTAATTAAAATGGGAGTATTTTATAATGAAAAAAAGTATAGTAGTTTCCATTTCATCAACTAAATTTTCGGCGTTAGCCTTTAAAGAAGATTTTGAAGAAAGTATTAAAAAAGTCGCTGGTTTAGGTTTTGATGGAGCAGAATTAGCAGTTAGAAATCCCAAAGAATTAAAAATAAATGATGTAATAAACATTGTAAAAGAAAATAGTTTAGAGGTCCCGGCAATCGGTACCGGACAGGCTTACGGAGAAGAAGGTTTAAGTTTTTCCGATCCAGATAAAACAATTAGAAGGATGGCGGTAGAAAGAATAAAAGATCAGATAGTATTTGCCTCCAATTTCAATGCTCAGGTGATTATTGGCTTAATAAGAGGGAAGATTGAGGAAAGTGTAAGTCAAACAGAAGCCGAAGAATGGACTATTGATTGTTTAAGAAGATGTACGGAATTTGCAAAAAAATATAATGTTTGGCTCACCTTAGAGCCGGTAAATAGATATGAAAGTAATTTTATTAGCACACTCAATGAAGGAATTGAATTTATTAAACGGGTAGGAGCATCTAATTTAGGATTATTGGCGGATACTTTTCATATGAATATAGAAGAAGTTTCGATTTACGATAGCATTATTCAAGCTAAAGATTATATTACCCATGTCCATTTTGCAGACAGTAATCGCTGGGCACCGGGATGTGGCCATCTTGATTTTGCAAAAATAGTTCAGACTTTAAAAAAGATAAATTACCAGGGTTATGTCTCTGCCGAGATACTCCCCTTTCCTGATTCAGATAGTTGTGCCCGCCTTACCGCCGAGCACTTAAATAATATTAAATTTTAGATTGGTTTTAATAAAGCAATATAAAATTAGTAATTATCAGATATATTATTTTGGAGCAATATTAGAGGAGATTAATAATTAATGAATAAAAAAGATATTCTACAACTTTTTGCAGACATTTATTTTAATAAATACAAAATTTATTATGATTCTATAAAATCAGAGAACGATAATTATTTTTTCCTGGTAAAGAATAATCAGAAAAAATATTTAGCTGTGGTTGGTAAACCTGGAGAAGTAAAAAAATTTGAAAGCAGTGCACCGGAAGAAAAAAAAATAGATGGAGATGAACTGATAATAAAGATATGCTATTTAAATCACCATAATCTCAATCTGTTGCGAGAAATATTTCCTTTTCTTAATCCTTCTTTTTGTGGTCTTAAACCATCTTTTGGTACCGGGGATCGTTTAGGGATAGCTACACCGGCTCATATCCAGGCCTTTAAAGATAAAAATGTTTTCCCTGTTTTAGCCCAGCAATCGGTAAGAGAGATGGCTCGAACAGAGAGAAACTGGCAAAAAGTTTTGGATGATGCAATATGGGGTTGTTTTGAGGCAGGTTACATTGGTCCTTTTGGGGCAGATGCAGATCATGTAAAAGATATTAAAGAGTTAAAAGAAGCAGCAGATTGCGGTTTCACCATGTTTACTTTAGACCCTTCCGATTTTATTAATAAGGATATAGAGGAATTAAACGAACAAAAGCTGAACCAACTTTATAATAAAATTCCTAAGAATAAAGAAATAGAAAATTCATATTTAAATAAGAAGTTTAAAGTCGGTGAACAAGAGTTAATATTTGATGAGAAATCATTAAAACAAATTATACTAACTTATTCCGAAGCTCTAAACCAGGTGGTGGAATGTTACGAATTTTTGAAGAGTTACAAGAAGAATGATTTTGATTTGGAGATCTCTGTAGATGAAACTCCCACAGTAACTTCTCTTTTGGCTCATCTATTTATTGTTCTGGAGCTTCAAAGAAGAGGGGTAGATTTTCAGAACTTAGCTCTTCATTTCTTAGGAGATTGGCAAAAGGGAATAGAGTATATAGGAAATGTGGAGGAATTTGCCAGGGAATTTTCTTTACACGCAACTATCGCTAAAAATATTGGAGGATACAAACTTTCTCTTCACACCGGAAGTGATAAGTTTTCTGTTTATCCTATTTTTTCTCAGGAGACAGACGGTCTTTGCCATATAAAAACTGCCGGGACCAGCTGGTTAGAGGAAGTAAAAGTGGTTGCCATGAAAGACCCGGATCTTTATCGGGAGATTCATCGATTTGCTTTGGAGAATTTTCAAAAAGATAGAGCATCTTATAATTTAACTACAGATCTTTCCCGCGTTTCGAATATAGACAAACTTTCTGATGAGCAATTAGTTAGCCTTTTTAATAAGCCGGATTCTCGTCAACTTATCCATATAACTTATGGCTCTATTCTAAGGGCAAAGGATAATGTAGGAAAATATATCTTTAAAGATAGAATTTATAAAATATTATTTCAATATGAAGAAGACCATTATCGGGAAGTTTCTAATCATATCAGGAGACATTTGGAACTTTTAATTAGATAAATATTTAGATAGAAAGTATTCAGAATTCAGAAGCCAGGAGCCAGAATGAGAGATAAGATAGATAGTATGTCGTATATCGAATATTAAAGAACAGATAACGAATAGAGTAGGGGCGTATTGCAATACGCCCCTACAACACTCAAGGAGGGAAGATAAATGAAGGGAAATTTGAAAATGTTTAGCTTGGAAGGTAAGGTTGCTGTAATTACCGGTGGTGCCGGTGTTTTAGGTTCTGCTATTGCCAAGGGATTAGGTAAAGCCGGTGCCAAAATAGCCCTCTGTGATATCGTAAATGCTGATAAAGTTGCCCAAGAATTGAAAGCTGAGGGGATAATAGCTAAAGGGTATTATATAAATGTAATGGATATAGAAAAAATAAAGACCTGTCGAGATGAAGTAATTAGAGATTTTGGCAGGATTGATATCTTACTTAATGCCGCCGGAGGCAATACAAAAGGGGCGACTACTTCGGAAGAGCTTAAATTTTTTGACCTTCCTCTTTCTGCTTTAGAGAAGGTGGTGGGGCTTAATCTTTTTGGAGGAGCTATACTTCCTTCACAGGTTTTTGGAAAGGATATGATAAAAAACCAGGATGGTGGGTCTATTATAAATATTTCGTCTATGAACGCCTTTCGTCCACTTACTAGAATTCCCGGCTATTCAGCCGCCAAGGCAGCGGTAAGTAATTTTACCCAATGGTTGGCAGTTCATTTTGCCCAAGAATATAATAAAAACTTGCGAGTCAATGCAATTGCTCCGGGATTTTTTCTTACTGCCCAGAATCGTTTTTTACTGACCAATGAAGATGGCAGCCTAACCCCCAGAGGAGAAACTATCATTGCTCACACTCCAATGGATAAATTTGGTGACCCGGAAGATTTAGTTGGAGTATGTGTCTGGTTAGCTTCTGATGCCTCAAAATTTGTAACCGGAATCATTGTTCCTATAGACGGAGGGTTTAGTGCATTTTCGGGAGTCTAAAAACAGTAATAAGTAATAAGTAATGAGTAATTAAGTAATAAGTAACGAGTTGCAGGTTTCAGGTTGCAGGTTTCGAATAAAAAACTTTTTGCAACTAAATAACTAGTAAATCGGGTAACTGGCTAACTAAATACTGTGATTAACAAATGGAGGGAAAGATAAATGGAAAAACAAAATATTGGATTAATTGGCTTAGGAGTAATGGGGCAAAATTTAATTTTGAATATGGAAGATAAGGGCTTTTCTGTAGCCGTTTATAATAGAACAAGTGCTAAGACAGAGAATTTTGCCAATGGAGCAGCTAAAGGCAAAAATATATTGCCTGCTTATTCTTTAGAGGAATTTGTGGGTTCTTTAGAAACACCCCGCAAGATAATTTTACTGGTAAAACAAGGGAGGCCCGTTGATGATTTTATCGAAAAACTCATTCCCTTATTAGACAAAGGTGACTTGATTATAGATGCTGGTAATTCTTATTTTAAAGATACGGTAAGACGTAATAAAGAATTAGAAAAAATAGGATTACTTTTTATTGGAACAGGTATTTCCGGGGGAGAAGAAGGAGCCTTAAAAGGACCGGCTATAATGCCTGGCGGGCAGAAAGAAGCTTATGCCCTGGTAGAAGATATATTCAAAAAGATTGCAGCTAAAGCCTATGATGGTGTTACTTGTGTATCCTATATCGGTCCAGATGGAGCTGGCCATTTTGTAAAGATGGTCCATAATGGTATCGAATATGGGGATATGCAATTAATTGGAGAATGTGTTTGGGTATTTAAGAATGCTTTGAATATGAGTTCGGAAGAAATTGCTCATATTATGACCGAATGGAATAGTGAAAACGATGTCCTTCGGTCATATTTAGTAGAAATTACCGGGGAAAGTATGAAAGAAAAAGATAAAAAAACTGGCGAGTATCTGGTTGACCGAACGGCTGATATTACCAGGATGAAAGGGACGGGGACCTGGACAGTGCAAAGCGCTTTGGAATTGTTAGTCCCCATTCCTACTATTACTGCAGCAGTTTTCTCTCGAGAGATGTCTCAAGATAAAGATTTAAGACTAAAAGTTTCAAAAAAATTATCTATTTTTAAAGAAAAATATGTGGGAGAAAAAGAACAATTTATCGAAATTGCCCATGATGCCTTGTATTTGGCTAAGATTTCTTCCTACGCCCAGGGTATGGCTTTATTACAAGCTGCTTCCAAGGAATATAAATGGGACCTTAACTTAGGAGAAATTGTTAAGGGATGGCGAAGTGGGTGTATAATTCGGGCTCAGTTTTTAGATGAAGTTACCAAGGCCTATGAAAAAAATCCGGAAATACCCAATCTTTTAACTGCTCCTCGATTCGCTGAAGTGGTTAAACAAGATCTTAAAAAATTAGCCAACTTTATGGAGATTGCTCATTGGGTAGGGGTGCCTGCTCCGGCTATGGATAATGCCTTTGATTATATTCTTCAGCTGGCCAGTCCGGTTATGGTATCCGCCCAAGTATCTGCCCTGCAACGAGATTATTTTGGAGCCCATGGTTACTTTAAACTCAAAGGATTAGATGATCCGGAAGTAATGACTACACCAGAGGGAAAAATGAGAGAGTTTCATACCGAATGGATGCTCCCCGGACGCCCGGAGAAGGAATGGACAAAATAAGTAAACAGTAATGAGTAATAAGTAATGAGTAAGGAGTGAGAAAAATAACTGAAACAGGTTAAAAATAAATAGACAGGCGGAGACGCCTGTCCTACGGGCAGACACAAGGTCTGCCCCTACTAATAACGACTAGTTAAGGGAGGATTAATGTGCTTTCAATTGAAAATCTCCAGGGAGAATTAACGAATGAACAATTAGAAGAAATTGTAAAGGAAAGCTTGAAAGATTTTAGCGCGGTAAAACGAGTTCTCCTAATTCATCCTGATTATACCAGAACAGACTTTACCGATAAATTAATTCCCTTTATCTATCGGGAATTAAAAAATAAAGGAATGGAACAGATTGATTCATTAAATGCGGGCGGTACCCACCGAGCAATGACTGAGAAGGAAATTCGGATTAAGTTAGGACTTTCTAACCAGATTAATTTTAACAATTTTTATAATCATGAGTACAGTGACCCTCAACAACTGATGACCGTGGGGGAGATTCCTGCCTCTTTTGTAGCGAAAAAAACTCAAGGAGAACTCTGCCAATCTATCCCGGTAGTGGTAAATAAATTAATTACGGAAGATTATGATTTGATTATTGCCTTAGGCGGGACTTTGCCTCATGAAGCTGCCGGTTACGCTGGGGGGTTGAAAGTTTTTTTCCCGGGAATTTCCGGTCCGGAGGTGATAGATTTACTCCACTGGGCAGCAGTACTTATTGGCATTCCTCAGATTATCGGCACTGTTGATAATTCTGCTCGGGAAGTTATAAATAAAGGTTCTTCTTATATATTTGACAAAATAAAAGCACTAACCATTTCTTTTAATATGGTTTTTGAAGAAAAAGAACATCAGGTAATACCAAAAGGTTTATACGTAGATGAGGGGTTCGATGGTTTTATTGAGGCCTATAAACAAGCGGCAAAAGAAAGCTCTCAACTCCATGTAATTTATTTAGATGAACCTCTTGAGTTTGCTGTTCAGGTTATTGATAAAAATTATGATGAAATTTGGACTGCCGGGAAAGGTTCTTATAAATTGCAGAGCCCCGGAGTAATGGCCCCAGGGGGAGAGATTATTATTTATGCTCCTCATATAAATTGTTTTCATTCTAGATGGAAGATGAATCTTGCCTTAAAGCAAATAGGTTATCATTGCAAAGATTATGTAAAAAAATATTTGAAATCAAATCCTGAGTTTAGTAAAAATATAGCTGCTCATGTGATAAATGTTAGAGGAACGGGAAGCTTTGATGTTAATTCCGGAAAAGAAGAATTTGACTTTAAGGTCACTTTAGCTACTGGAATTTCTAAAGAAATTTGTGAATCAGTAGGGTTGGGTTATAGGAATCCTGATTCGATTCGCCGGGAAGATTTTATCGGTTCCGGGAAACTCTGGATACAAAATGGAGGAAAATATCTTTACAAAATAAAATAAAATATCGAAAGATTCCAAATCTAATCGGCGTAATCAATTTTCCATAATCTGTGTAATCAAGTATAAAAGGAGGAGAACAGATAGATGAAAAACGTGGTTATCGCGCAATCAGGCGGCCCCACCTCGGTAATAAATAATAGTATCAGAGGAGTGATTGACGAATTAATTCCCTCTAAAAAAGTTGATAAAATATATGGAGCGAGGATGGGTATTCTTGGGGTTTTAAAAGAAGAATTAATAGACATCTCTTCCCAGGAGCCCCAGCAAATAGCTTTATTAGCAGAAACTCCATCTGCAGGAACAATAGGTAGTTGTAGGTATAAAATAAAAAATGATGAGGATTTGGCCCGTATTGTCGAGGTCTTCAAGAGGCACGATGTTGGATATTTCTTCTATTGTGGAGGCGGAGACTCCATGGATACAGCTAACAAAATAAGTAAGTTAGCCCAAAAAGAAAATTTAAAATTAATTTGTACTGGTATGCCCAAAACTATTGATAATGACGTAGGAGGACCATTGAAAACTGATGGAACATTTGCGGTATGTGATCATGACCCGGGGTATGGAAGTGTAGCCAGAAATTTAGCCATAAATATACTTGAGGCAAATGAAGAGAATAAAGCCAGCTATACCAGTGACCCCGTTTTGGTAATCGGAGTAATGGGGAGAAAAATTGGTTTTATTCCGGCTGCAGCACGGTTGGCTGATCCCAAAAGAGAAATTCCTTTATTAATAATTCTTCCTGAATCTCTATCCAAAGATGATTATCAGAGTAATTTAGAATTTATTAGCGAAAAAGTTAATGAAAAATTAAGAAAACAGAGAAGATGTATTGTGGTTATAGGAGAAGGAGTAAATGTGGGGGATTTGGGAATACTGCGAGATAGCTTTGGACATGCTCAATTCAGCGCTTCTGAGAAAACCGTAGAACAGGTACTTACTAATTACCTTAACGGAATAGACAGGAAAGATAGTCAGGGAAGAGCGCAAAGTAGATTAATAATTAGAGGAATAGCGCGCTCAGAAAGACCGGGTACTCGCCAGAGAAGGGAGATTGTTTATGTATCTGAAATTGATAAAGAAGAGGCTTATCAGGTAGGTACACATGCCGCCCAAATTGCTTTATCTAGAGAAAACGGATTTATGTCAACTATAATAAGAAAGCCTGATTTACCTTATAAAGTAAATTATGATAAAATACTTTTAGATACTGTAGCTAATTCAGAAAGGGAATTCCCTAAAAAATGGATTGCCTCCAATAGGGT
>JAHIPN010000266.1 GCA_018894595.1 bacterium | reverse complement strand
CTGTTAACTTGCAACTCGTAACTTGCAACTTGAAACTTATTATCTGTCTTCTCTTTTCTTCACTATTCACTAACGACTAATTTAAAACATTACGCTCACCATAATGGCAATTACTACAGTTAAAGTAAAAGTAAAGATATCAATATTTTTAATTTTTAGTTCCCTATAGTGAGTCCTGCCTTCCCCTCCTCTATAACATTTAGCTTCCATAGCAATAGCTAATTCATCAGCACGCCTAAATGCATTAACAAACAAGGGTATTAAAATAGGAATTAAATTCTTTGCTCGATTAAAAATATTTCCACTTTCAAAGTCAGCACCTCGAGATATTTGAGCTTTCATTATTTTTTCTGTCTCTTCCAATAAAGTCGGAATAAATCTCAATGCTATAGTCATCATCATAGCTATTTCGTGAGCGGGCATACCTAAGAATTTAAAAACAGATAATAACCTTTCTATGCCATCAGTTAAAGAAATAGGAGAGGTAGCCAATGTAAGCAGGGAAGTAGTTAAAATTAGAATAAATAATCGAAAAGAAATAAACAGTCCCTTTATCAATCCCTCCTTGGTAATTTTTAAAAAGCCTAACTTATAAATTACTTCTCCTTCGGTCATAAAAAGATGGATTATCAAAGTAAATATAATGATAAATAATATGGGACGCAGACCCCTAAATACAAATTTGGGGTGTACCTTAGAAATAATAATACTAATTATTATAAAAGCTCCTAAAACTAAATATCCTAAATATTCTGTTATTAGAAATAGGCTTACAATTATAGCCAAACAACTCAATATTTTTATTCTAGGATCCAAATTATGAATTAAAGAATCCCTTGGGATATACTGACCAAAGCTGATATTTCTTAATATTTTCATCTTTCCCCATCTTCTTGATAATTTTGCATATTATACTCTTTAAATATCTACCTCTTTATTGGCTTTTTTTAACACTTCTCTTTCAGCATCATCTACGGTTAATACTCCGGTATATACATCTTTTCCTTTTGCTTTTAATTTATGCATACACTCGGTTACTTGCGGAAGTCCTAAACCCACTTCCACTAGATCATTGGCATGCTTCTCAAAAATTTCCTGGGGGGCACCGTCTATAATTATCTCTCCTCGGTGCATTACTAAAAGACGATCCACTGTTTCAGCAACTTTTTCCATATTGTGTGAAACTAAAACCACACCCATCCCGAAATTATTATGTATTTTTTTTATTTCAGATAATATATTATCTCTACCCCGCGGATCAAGATTGGCGGTAGGTTCATCTAAAATCAACATCTTTGGTCTTATGGAAAGTATGCTTGCCAGAGCAACACGGCGCATCTCCCCTCCGCTTAGAGAAAAAGGAGAACGTTCTGCATAGAGATTATAATCAAGGTCGACCATTTTTAAGGCTTCTCTGACTCTTTTTTCAATTTTCCCTTCTGGTAAACCTAATTTTCTTGGACCAAAGGCTACTTCTTGATCAATTGTTTCTTCAAACAATTGATTTTCGGGATATTGAAATACTAAACCTATTTTTTGTCTTATTAACTTAAGATTAACACCTTTTTTATTTAAATCTACTCCTTCGACATAAATTTTACCCGAAGTTGGTGTAAGCAAACCATTAAAATGCTGAATTAAAGTCGTTTTTCCGCAACCAGTATGTCCAATTAAACCAATAAATTCATCTTTATCAATTTCTAAATTGATATTTTTTAATACTTCTGTTTCAAAGGGCATTCCCAAACTATAGGTAAAGCACAAATTTTCTAAATGTATAAACATAAACTTTTCACCATATCCTCAACTTTCAATATATGAGGAGATATATTTATTCCTCTTTTATTTAATCTTAGGGCGAGTTCGGTTATTTGAGGAACATCCAATCTTAATTGTTTTAAAACCTCTATTTGAGTAAATACCTCCTCAGGTTTTCCCGCTAGAGCAATTCCCCCTTTATCTAACGCGATTACCCGGCTGGACTCAACCGCCTCCTCCATTAAGTGAGTAATATAAATTATGGTAATATTCTCTTCTCTGTTTAACTTCTTGACGATGTCCATAACCTCTTTTCGACCCCGGGGATCAAGCATTGCCGTAGGTTCATCTAAAACCAAATAAGAAGAGTGCATAGCAATTGCTCCAGCAATTGCTACTCTTTGTTTTTGCCCACCTGAAAGCAAATGAGGTTCACTTTTTTTATACTCTTCCATTTCTACAACTTCTAAAGCCCAATCAACTCGTTCTCTCATAAGTTTTGTCTTTATTCCAATATTTTCCAGACCAAAAGCTATATCATCTTCCACCGTAGTTGCAATAATCTGATTGTCTGGATTTTGAAATACCATACCAACTTTTCGTCTTATTTCCCATGTTTTGCTCTTATCTTTGGTATTCATTTTATCTACCCAAATATCTCCAGTAGTAGGAAGCAGCAGGCAATTCATATGTTTAGCTAAAGTAGATTTCCCCGATCCATTAGAACCTATAATAGAAACAAAATCTCCGTTTTTTATTTCAATATTAATAGAATCTAAAGCTTTTATTTGATCTTTTTTATGATAGTTATATATGTGACTTAGATTTTTTATCTTAATCAAAATGTTCACCACTTATTCGTATTGCGTATTGCGTAAATAAAACCGAATTCAGGAGTCAGAAAAATAGTATCTCGTATCTCGTGATTTAGCGTATAGCGTATAGCGTATAGCGGATAGAAAGTAGGGGCGTATTGCATACGCCCATAAAAAAATCGGCAAAACCATAGAGAGTATAAAAATTTAGTGTAGGGGCTTGATTTATCAAGATAGCAAAACTCGGGTCGAATAAATTCGACCCCTACATTAAAAACAATAGTTTATATAAATAGTTTTGAATTATGGTTTTCCGTTTTTCGCTTTAAGTTTTTAATTTAATTATGACAAGCATTTTATTAATCCAAAACTATACACTAAACGCTACCCACTGTACGCTATACGCTAATTAAATACTAACGACTAAAGTAACCAGCTAACCAAATTATTAAAAATCAAAAGGTTAAAAAGTCTAACTACCAAATAATTAGTTCTGATATAAAACTTTTTAACCTTTTTTCTTTTGTTCTTTGATTATTCTACAAATTCGATTACAGCCAAAGGTGCGGCATCGCCTTTGCGAAATCCCGTTTTCACAATACGTGTGTAACCGCCATTTCTCTCCAAATATTTTGGACTAATTTCTTCAAATAGTACTTTAGAAGCTTTTTTATTTTTTATAATTTTTTGCACCTCTCTCTGAGCTTGCAAATTATTAATTTTAGCTGTAGTTATCAATTTTTCTACATGCTTTCGAACTTCTTTTGCTTTTGTATACGTGGTCTCAATCTTTTTATGAGTTATGAGTGAAATAGATAAATTGGCTAACAAAGAACTTCTGTGACTACTGCTCCGACCTAATTTTCCTTTTAATTTCTTGTGCCTCATCCTAAAAATCCTCCTGGTGCGTTTTTTCACCTAAGACAAATCCATACTTAGTGATTTTCTCTTTTATTTCATCTAAAGATTTCTTTCCTAAATTCTTTATCTTTATAACCTCCATCGGAGAGTATTCAACTAAATCTCTCAATGTATTTACCTTAGATTTTTTTAGGCAATTATACGAGCGAACTGAAAAATCTAGTTCTTCAATGGTTTTATTTAAGATTTTTTCTTTTTCGCTCTTTTCTTTTTCTTCTCTTGAAATAAGTTCGCCCTCTAATTCAACATCTTCGGGAGAAAACTTAGTAAATACCTTTATATATTTAATCAGTATACTTGCTGATTTACTCAAAGCTTCATCGGGTAAAATGCTTTTATTAGTAAATATCTCCAAAATTAATTTATCGTAATTAGAAAATTGACTCAGACTGGCGGTTTCCACATCATAGCGTACCTTCGTAATAGGTGAAAAAAAAGAATCAATAAAAATGGTATCTACTGATTTATCCGGTTTTTTATTTTTTTCAGCGAGTAAGTAACCCATTCCTTTTTCAACTACTATCTCCATATCTAGTTTAGCGTTGCTATTTAAAGTAGCTATCTTTAAATCAAGATTAAGTATTTCTACATTAATATTAGGGGTTATATCAGCTGCAGTTACTATTTTTTTACCTTTTGTCTTTAATTTTAAAATCTGTGGCTCATCGGTAAACATTTTAACTACCAATTCTTTAATATTTAAAATTATTTCAATTACATCTTCTTTAACTCCTGGAATAGTATCAAATTCATGGGTAATTCCTTCAATCCTAATAGCGGTTGCAGCCGCTCCCCACATAGAAGATAATAAAGTTCTTCTAAGGGAGTTGCCAAGGGTAATACCATAACCTTTTTCCAATGGCTCTATGATAAACTTTCCATAATTATCTGATAAATCTTCCACTTTAATTTTTATATTATTAATATCCATCACCTTCAATGCCCTCCTTCTTTAGGTATAGGAAACCCAAAAATATTAACGAGAATAATACTCAACTACCAACTTTTCCTCTACCGGTAAATTTAATTCTTCTTTAGAAGGAAATTTTATTATCTTTCCTTTTAAGTTCTCAAAATCAAACT
>JAHIPN010000265.1 GCA_018894595.1 bacterium | reverse complement strand
TGTTGCTGGTAGATGTAGTGGTAAATATATTGGAGCAAGAATAGGAGCTACTGTCTCTCATGCTCCTACAGTGATTAAAAAATATTTGGGATTTGGTTTGTTCCCTAAAGCAGGAGTAACTGTGGGGTTGGCTCTTTTAGCCAAACAACATATTGCTTTCTCAGGTACAAGTTTGGGAAATATAATGATAAGTGCCATATTGGCCTCAGTTATTATAAACGAATTAATTGCCCCGCCTCTAACCAAATATGCCCTTTTCAAATCCGGAGAAGCCTCTGAAGTAAAATAATTATATTGAAATTTCCCAACCCTTACTCCCGCGAAAACGGGGGGGGAAGCAATCTCAACTCGAGATTGCCACGCTCCGATAAATCGGAGTTCCCAATGACAGAAAATATAATAAAATAATAACCAATGCCTTAAAATCCGAAAACTTGTATCTTATGCTAACGACTAAATTGACTGGTAGACAGGGTGACCGGTAGATTGGAAGACTGACAACTTTTAAAAATTAGGAGAGAAAAATTGAAAGTAGGAGAAATTTTAACCGGAAAAGAAGGAGGAAAATTATTTCTACTGGGTAATGAAGCGGCAGTTCGAGGAGCTTTGGAAGGAGGTGTTTCAGTTGCATCTACTTATCCTGGTACACCTTCTTCAGAGATAGGAGATGTGTTTTATAAAATTGCCCGGGAAGCAGGAGTATATTTTGAATTTTCCTCAAATGAAAAGGTGGCGTTAGAAGTTTCTGTTGCAGCTGCGGTTGCCGGACTTCGTTCTTTTGTCTTTATGAAACATGTAGGATTGAACGTGGCCGCTGATTCTTTTATAAGTACAGTTTATACCGGAGTGCGGGGAGGAATGATTGTTTTATCAGCGGATGACCCTTCTATGTATTCTTCACAGAATGAACAAGACAATCGGATTATGGCTCGCTTAGCAGGGATTCCTCTACTGGAGCCCTCCAATCCGCAAGAAGTAAAAGACCTGATGAAATTTGGTTTTGATTTATCAGAACAATTTAAGATTCCCGTTCTTATGCGTACTACTACCAGAATTTCCCATATGCGGGGGGTAGTTAATTTAGGCCCAATCGTTTCCGGGAAGGAAAAAGGATTTTTTAAGAAAGACCCGGCTCAATTTGTGGTGATGCCGGCTAATATGGTAGCAAGGCGGAAAGAATTAATTGAAAAATTATCCCGGATTGAGGAAACCGCTGATAGCTCTCCCCTTAATATGATAATTGATAAGGGCGGGAACAAATTTGGTATTATAACCAGTGGTAGTGCTTACAATTATGTAATGGATGTGGTTAGCGAAAACAATCTAAAAGTAAAAATATTAAAACTAACTTTTTCTTATCCTTTCCCCGAGAAATTAGTTTTAGATTTTATAAATAATGTGGATAATATATTAGTAGTAGAAGAAGTAGAACCGGTGATGGAAAAGGAGATACTGGCTATAATAGGGAAATATAATCTTAACAAAAAGGTTTATGGTAAATTAGACGGGACCCTTCCCCGAATTTATGAATATAACCCGGATATTGTCTCTATCGGGATGGCAAAGATAGTAGATGAAGAATTAATCAAAAGAGAAAAATGTAGTACCAAACTTCCCCTCCCCTTGCGCCCACCGGTACTCTGCCCTGGATGCCCCCATCGGGCGACTTACTTTGCCTTAAAGAAAGCTATAAAGAAACTGAAATTAAAAGAAGAAGATATAATCTATTCCAGTGATATAGGATGTTATGCTTTAGCCATTCAAGCACCTTATAAGATGGCTGATTACTGTATATCAATGGGATCCAGTATCGGGATTGGCTGTGGATTTGCTAAAGCAACCAATCAGAAAGTGATATCTTTCATAGGAGATTCTACCTTTTTTCATGCCGGAATTCCGCCCCTGATTAATGCTGTGCATAATAAAGATAATGTTTTGATTGTAATTTTGGATAACCGGATAACCGGAATGACCGGAGGGCAGACTAACCCGGGTATGCCTGTAGATGGCATGGGGAATCCGGCACCCGAGGTATCGATAGAAGATATTGCCCGGGGAACAGGAGCAGGTTTTGTTAAAACTATTGACCCGGTTGATTTAAAAGAGACAGAAGAAATATTTAAAGATGCCCTGCAATTTAAAGGGGTTTCAGTAGTTATTACCAAACATCCCTGTGCCATGATTACTGATGCGGAGAACAGGAAAAAAGGTATAAGTATCAAATATACCATTAACCAGGAAGAATGTACTAAGTGCTTAATCTGCGTGAAGAATTTTACCTGTCCGGCATTTTTTATAGAAAAAGATGGCTCTGTTAATATCAATCCCTTATTATGCGATGGTTGTGGAGTTTGTGTTCAGGTATGTCCAAAGAAAGCGATAGAGGTGAAAAAATGAGTATGAAAAATATATATAAGATTCAGCTTATTGGAGTAGGGGGGCAAGGCACGATTAAGGCCTCTACTATTGTGGGAGAAGCTGCGATGAAAAAAGGTTTGAATGTGGTGATGAGTGAAGTTCATGGAATGGCTCAAAGAGGGGGGACAGTAGTAACTGAACTTAAAATTGGTGAAGCACACAGTCCTCTAATTGAAGAGGGCGCAGCGGATTTATTGATTGCCTTTGAACCGGCAGAAGCTCTAAGAGCCTTGAATAAAATAAATAAAGAATCTTTTGTTATAGTAAATAGTGCTCCTATTGTACCTTTTACTGTTTCACTGGGCATTTCGGAATATCCCGAACTGTCTTCTATTTTTGACGAACTAAAAGCA
>JAHIPN010000264.1 GCA_018894595.1 bacterium | reverse complement strand
GTTATTGGCTGGTGAGTTTAAAGAAGGGGATTGTGTATTAATTAAGGCAAAGGACGGGAAAATAATATTTTCTAAAAAGAAAAAATAATAAGATTAAAATAGAGGGGTTAAAATGGGTAAAGAAGGAAAGGCTATTTTTCGATGCCAGCAATGTGGCTATGAATCTTCCAGGTGGTTAGGGCGTTGTCCCGATTGTGGAGGATGGAATACTTTAATTGAAGAAGTATTAAAAGAAGAGAAAAAATATTCTCTTCGTCCTGAAGGGCATTCTATACCTTTGCTTATTAGTAAAATTGAGATTGAAGAAAGTAAATCGAGATATAAAACAGAAATTGCGGAGTTTGATAGAGTATTAGGCGGGGGGATTGTCCCTGGTTCTCTAATATTAGTTGGAGGAGAACCGGGTATTGGAAAATCTACCCTTCTTCTACAAATAGCCAATTCCTTAAGCAGTAACTGCGGGGTGATTTTATATATTTCTGCAGAAGAATCGCTTTATCAGATTAAATTAAGAGCTACCCGGTTAGGTGTTCTTGCGGAAAAGCTTTTTTTAGTTTCCGAAACCGACATAGAAGTTATAAAAAAACATATCAGTGAAATTAAACCAAAAGTGGTTATTGTAGATTCCATTCAAACTATTAATGATTACGAGATTGGTTCCTCACCGGGAAGTATTAGTCAGGTAAGAGAATGTACTGCTCAGTTAATGCGTTTAGCTAAGAGTAAAGAAATTTCTGTCTTTATTATTGGACATGTAACTAAAGGAGGGATACTAGCAGGGCCTAAAGTTCTTGAACATATTGTAGACACTGTTCTCTATCTGGAAGGTGAGCAATATAATATTTATCGCATACTTCGTTCTACAAAAAATAGATTTGGTTCTACCAATGAGTTAGGAATATTTAAAATGGGAGAAAAAGGCTTGACAGAGGTATTAAATCCTTCTGAATTACTTCTTTCGGAAAAACCTTCTCATGTTTCTGGTTCGGTAGTGGCAGCTACCTTTGAAGGCAGTAGGCCATTGTTGGTAGAAATGCAAGCTTTGGTAAGTTATAGCAATTTGGGCATCCCTCGAAGAATGACTACCGGTGTAGATTATAATCGTGTTTTACTTATTTTAGCGGTTCTCGAAAAAAGAGTGGGATATTCTTTACACTCTCAAGATGTTCATGTAAATATTGCCGGTGGGATAAAAGTATTAGAACCTGCCTTAGATTTGGCTATTATTATGGCCATAGCTTCAAGCTTTAAGGACGTGCCGATTGATCCCGCTACGGTTGTATTTGGAGAAGTAGGGCTGGCTGGAGAAGTTAGAATGGTGAATCAAGTAGAAAAACGGATACAAGAAGTATCTAAAATGGGATTTAAAAGATGTATTATTCCAAAAAGCAATTTAAAGAGCTTAAGTAATTTTTCATCAAAAAAGGGTTTAGAGATTATTGGAGTAAAGACTGTTCAAGAAGCTATTAATCTTGTCATTAATTAGCTAAGATTATAAATACCTAAAGTTGAGATTCTTTCTTCTTCCTTTTTAATTATTTCATCAAAATCTAAATTTAATATGTTACATATTGCGGTAGCATAAAAAAGACTTGAACCCAATTCTGTTTCGATAATTTCTTTACAACTATCACATAATGAGCCTTCTATATGGGCATCCATAAATTTATAGATTTCCGTTAATTTTGTATTAGAAGGAATGGTTTGTTTCTTTGCTTTAATTTTTATACAACCACATTGGGTAACCGCTTTAGCAATTGCACGGTTTACTCGGGCATTAGATTCTTGATATTTAGTCATAAGGTCAAGGATACTTCGATGCTGGATTAAAAATTGGTTGACACTTTTTTGAAAGGTAACATTTCCATTTTCTTTATTCATAATTAGTACTCCCGTGAAAACATTTTGCCATTTAGAGAAATACCGAGATAGTTTTAATGAAATTACTAAAATTCTCAATTTCAGCTTTATTTAATTATACTTACAGGTTAAGCTCTTTGTCAAGGGATATTATTTAGTTGTTAGTATAGAATTAGCGTATAGCGGGTAGCGTTTAGCGTATAGTATGATAAGAGAAATACTTGCCTTGCATAACTTACAATTTTGATTCTCTTCGCCTTAACCTTCTCCCGTCAAAAGGAGAAGGAATAAATCCTATATTTTTTTACCATATACTATATATACTAATTTTGGTTTTTGTGTTCTGTCTCCTTCTTTCCTAACTCTACGCTCTACGCTAAACGCTCCACGCTGTCTTGTGAGATACGAACTTGGCTCCTGAATTCTATTTTCTTAACTCTCGATACTTGATACTATATACTCGATACTGATTCTTATTTTGACAGAAATAAGGGAGCATGCTATAATTTATTTGGTTTTCAGAGAATCAGGAGAGCAACTTAAGAGTTTTAAGATTTAGTATTTGGGTAAATAAGTTTATTAGAGCTACAAGTGTCAAATTAGGAAAATTTAAGATATTACTTATAATAATACAATTTATGAGATATAAAAAGGGGGGTGATAGTTCTATACTTTCTTATAAATAAAATAGCGCATAGAAGGAGGAAATAACTATGCCGGCAAAAAGAATTTTAAAAATCATATTTATTATTGTTGGCGCAGTAATAGGCTATGGGGTATACAATGAATTCTATTTTATTCCTGACTCATATATTTATTATGATATTTTATTCAAGATCTTAGCAATAGCTGGAGGAGGAACAATTGGTTTTTTATTCTCCTTTTTATTTAACACCAAAATCCAATGTTTATTTTCAGAAATTATTTGCCATTTACAAAAAATACCCACTCAAAACTTTGCTGCTGCCACAATTGGATTAATTATTGGTCTTATTATTGCAAATTTGTTAGCCTATTCACTCTCATTTATTCCCATAATTGGTTCCTATCTTCCTATTATATTAAGCGTAATACTGGGAGCTTTAGG
>JAHIPN010000026.1 GCA_018894595.1 bacterium | reverse complement strand
TTCCACAAATTTTAGCTTTTTGAGAGGTGGAATTTATATAACTTCGGGCATAACTCGAAATCTTAGTTTTAATCCCTTTAGCTAATGCTTCTTCGCCTAAATAAGCACCCCATTCCCAAACAGCAATAGTACAATTAACCGGACATTTAAATGGATTTATTCCTAATTGTTCAAAACCACGATAGACTAAAGGCCGGATATAACCACTTTTAAGTTTATTTGCTTTAATAGTATCTTTGACTGCCTGCCTGAATTCTTCTTTAGTATAATGAATTTCCATTTTTAATATTTTGGCTGAATTAAACAAACGGTCAATATGTTCTTTTAATCTAAAAACTGCTGTCCCACTCTCGGTCTCGTAAGCCCTTATTCCTTCAAATACTCCACTTCCATAATGCAGGGCATGAGTACACACATGAACTTGAGCCTTATCCCAATCGATCATCTTTCCATCCATCCATATTTTATCTGCTTTCATTTTTATTTTCCTCCTTCTCAAGATTAAGTTTAGAATAATTTTAGCACATTTTTACAATAATTACATATATTTTAAAAGAAAGTATTATTAATATATAACATTTTTTCTTTTAACTACCCCACTAAAGTTTACACTAACATTTTCAATAAAATGGTAAAGAAAGTTAAGTAAAATAAATTAGATTAAGAAAGAAGGGCGCAATTCATTGTGCCCCTACAAAACAAAAAACAGGAACATAGTATAAGAAAAGTAGAAGATAGATTCCCTTCCGCGGGAATGACAAAACAGGAACATGGGAATATAATTTCCTGTAGGGGCACGATGCATCGTGCCCACAAGACACTAGCAAATCCAAAATTACATTACCGCCTTCATAGACGGTGGTTTTCTAAGTTTAATTAAAATTTTTAATGCAGCTCTAATCGCACTTTTTTTATCCTAAAAAAATCGTTATTAAGAATAATTTTGGCTATTCTCTCTACTTTTTCCGGGGAACCAGTGGTGTAATAATTTTCTTTACTTTCCCCTTCTTCTTTTGAGATTCCCTTTTGACTTAGCATTTTTTTCAAAATTAATGATGAGCTTATTGCAGGATCAATTAGCATTACTTCCGGGCCCATAATATCTGATATTACCTTTTTTAAAAAAGAATAGTGGGTACAGCCTAATATCAAAGTGTCAATTTGTGCATTTTTTAAAGGTTTTAGATACTCTCGGGTAACTTCGTAAGTTTCAGGTGCAGTAAATTTACCGGCTTCAACTATAGAGACAAATTCGGGACAAAAATTAGAAAAAACTTTTATTTCGGGGGCAATTCTTTTAATCTCTTTAGGATAAGCTCCATTTTTGGTGGTAAATTCGGTGGCAATAACTCCGATCCTTTTATTTGAAGTCTTCTTTATAGCATCCTGAACTGCTGGCTGGATAACACCAATTATAGGAATAGAAAAATATTCTCTTGCTTTTTTGAGGCTGGCAGCGGTAGCTGTATTGCATGCTATAACACAGATTTTAATTTTTTTCTTTATAAGAAAACTAATTATCTGCAAGGTATAGCCAATAAGTTCTGACTGATTTTTTTCGCCATAGGGTTGGCGCAGGTTATCGGCAAAATATTCAATATTTTCTCGAGGAAGCAATTTTTTAACTTCTTTTACAACCGATAATCCTCCTAAACCTGAATCTAAAAAACCAATCGGTTGCTCTCTCATTTTAACCCTCATTTCGATATTATAAAAAAATTATATCAAAAATAAATTACGAAATAGGTCATTTATAAAAATTTTATATTTTTAATACATACAGTGGGATAAGCTTGGCAGTTATCTCAGCCAAGCCTAACTCTAAAGTTCGTAGAACTACCATTCTTCCTCTATAATCATAGGGCATTTCTCGAACATCCTTAAATACTTTCTTTCCTCGATCATTTATTAAATCCATTAAGAAATATCTCTGCCCGCTATTTTCAATCACCTTTAATACATTTAATAGATCGGGGAAATGATATCCTCCGCCGTGCGGAACTACATTGGCGTTTCTAAGTCTCTTCATCAAACCAAGTTTTTTTGCTCTTCTTTCA
>JAHIPN010000263.1 GCA_018894595.1 bacterium | reverse complement strand
GTAATGGAACAAATTGTAATCCTGCTTATGGTTAACCAGGGGTTATGGGATCAGGTTTCGGTTGAAGATATTGAAAAAAAGATAATAGAAATAAAAAAGAATTTGCAAGACAAATTTCCCGAATTAGAAGAAAAAGTGATGAATAATAAAAAACTTAATAGTGATGAAGTAAAAACGATTCTTCAATTTATCGAAAAATTCATTTTAAAAGGAGAAGAAACCACTAAAAATGCAGATGCTTGAAGCCATTAAAAGGAAGATTGAAAGTGCCCAGGATTTATATTCTGTGGTTAAAACAATGAAGGCATTGGCTGCAGTGAACATTCATTATCATGCGCGAGCCGTAGAGGCAATTACAGAATATCATCAATCCATTGAGATGGGTTTTCAAGCATTGTTAAAGGAAAAACCGGAAATATTAAAAAAACCGATATTAAGAAATGAAAGACGGATGGGAGTAATTATCTTTGGTTCGCAAAGAGGGATGGCAGGTAAATTTAATGTGATGGTTGCCAATTCCTTTATGGAGTGGGAAAAAGATAAAACCTTCGATTATGTTCAATTAAAAATAGCTGTTATCGGAGAGAGAGTCGAAGAACAGTTAAAGGAAATTGGCTACCAACCGGCAGCCAGGATTGATTTTCCTGAATCCAGGTATAACCTGAATAGCGCCATTCAAGAACTGCTGGTATTAGTGGAGTCATGGCGGTTTCGGGAAAAAATAGATGATATTTATTTATTTTATAATAAGCTGAAAAGAGGAGTGATGTTTGAACCCTTTCAATTTCATTTATTCCCCCTGGAGCAGGAATGGTTAAAGGAATTAGCTTCAAGAAAATGGCCTTCTCGCAATCTACCATTATTTACCCTTTCCTGGAACCAGCTATTCTATTCCTTCATCCATCAATTTTTTTATATTTCCTTATACAGGGCTTTTATCGAGTCTATGGCCAGTGAAAACGCCAGCCGCTTAACTGCCATGCAGAAAGCCGAAGAAAACATCGAGGAACGTTTGGATAATCTGAATTCTCAATTTAACCGTCAGCGGCAAAATGCGATTACCGAAGAATTATTGGATATTATCGCCGGCTTTGAAGCACTGGCAAAAGTGTGACAATATACGGTTGTTCTCTGTCACATTATCACACAGGCCGAACCCTAAAGCCTACTGTAAACCTCACGCATTTTTCGTATTTCACCTGCAGGATTTGCCTATATTAGGTTTGATGGTTATAATTATTTTAAGTTTTATTAAATGAGGTTATTAATGATAGAAAAAATAATCAAGTATAAGCATATTATCTGGGATTGGAACGGAACATTGATAAATGATGTATGGTTAGTAGTAGAAATAATGAATAAGATGTTAAAAAAACGCAACTTACCAGGGATAGATGCAAAAAAATACAGGGAGATTTTTGATTTCCCGGTAATAGATTATTATACAAAACTGGGATTTGATTTTTCTGATGAATCATTTGAGGAGCTTACCGTTGAGTTTATAGGTGAATATTACGTGCGCTTTAATGAGTGTAAGCTATTTAATGAAGTAGAAGAAGTGTTAAAAAAGATAAGGGATAGAGGAATATCTCAATCAATTTTATCTGCTTCAAAAGAAGATGTCCTTACAGAAAAGATTAGATATTATGGTATTGATAAATATTTTTGCAGAATAATAGGCTTGGAAAATCACTATGCCGAAAGTAAAGTTGAAAAAGGAAAAAAGTGGATAACTGAGTTAAATTTAAACCCGCAAGACGTGCTTCTAATAGGGGATACTATTCATGATTACGATGTTTCAAAACATATGGGGTGCGATTGTTTACTTGTTGCCAATGGACATCATAGTTATAAGAAACTTGCAAAGCTGGGGGTTGATGTTATCAGCACACTAAAAGAGATAAATCAAATTTGAACGAAGAAAACCACAGGAGATAATCCTTACAATATCATATTTTGTGACAGGGGATGATTCTCTGTCACATTGCAAATGGATAAAGGGTCGAATCTTTATAATCGTCCACCTTTTTATTTATATTAGTTGAGGAGAAATGTGATGAAGTATGATTTTGATGAGGTTATTAACCGCACTAATTATCATTCTGTAAAGTGGGATGAATTGGAAACCACTTTTGGGGCCAAAGATGTGCTCCCTATGTGGGTTGCCGATATGGAGTTTAGGTCACCACAACCGGTAATTGAAGCCATTAAAAAAGCCGCCGAACATGGTATTTATGGCTATACCTCCAGGCCGGATTCCTATTACCAGGCAATAATTGACTGGATGGAGAGAAGACATAATTGGAAAATAAAAAAAGATTGGATAGCTTTTAGTCCGGGAATCGTTCCTGCCTTAAGTTTTATTATCAGAGCATTTACCCAACCCGGCGATAAGGTTGTTGTTCAACCACCGGTTTATTATCCTTTTTTCAAGGTCATAGAAAACAATGGCTGCCATGTAGTGAATAATCCCTTAAAAAATGACAGGGGACAAAATGACAGGGGACGGTCCTCTGGCAGTTTATTTCTTGTAATCTTAAAATAAAAGGACTATATATAATTAAATGTATTAATTCGAGGCCAAAGAAGAAAATGTCTGATAACGATAGAAGAGAAGTAAAATCAAAATTAAAACTAAATGCTTTAGGCCATTTCTATAATGATATTTATTTTTTTATTATTCCTTTTCTTCTACCTCTTTTTAGAGAAGAGTTCGGGATTAATTATATTCAATCAGGACTAATCTTAACTGTTCACGTTGCTTTAAGATCTATCTTTTCTTTACTATTCGGATACCTTGGAGATAAATATGAGAAAAGAGTGATTATAGCCAGTGGCTTTATCTGCTCTTCTATTTTTTTAGGAAGTTTAATCTGGATAAATAATATCCACACCATTGTTACATTTTTATTTTTATTAGCTATCGGTGTATCAACTTTTCATCCCTTAGCAACTGCCATGGTTAGAGAAAATTCTAAATCAAACCAGAGAGGACGTAATTTTGGTCTAT
>JAHIPN010000262.1 GCA_018894595.1 bacterium | reverse complement strand
TCCTTGGGCGTATGGCAATATGCCCCTTCTGCTTCCAGCGAGAATCCATTGTTTGCAATTTTTGAAATGGAGTTATTTATATTTTAATTTTGTGATATAATAAATTTACAAATCAGAATATTTTGAAATTAACAAAGCAAGTCTTTGAGGGTCTTGAGAGAAAGATGATAAAGGAGGTATAAGCAGTGAAGTTTATTGTAACAATTGAACGAGATGAAGATGGAATGTTTGTAGCAGAGTGTCCATCTATTCCTGGATGTGTGAGCCAGGGTAAGACTGAGCAGGAAGCAGTGGTAAATATCAAAGATGCAATAAAACAGTGTCTTGAGGTTCGTTCTGAAAAGGGTATGCCTCTTACTGTAAGTATGCGCGAAGTAGAGGTATTGGTTTAATGCAGATTCCACTTTTAAGTGGGCGTGAAGTTGTCAAAATATTTAGGCGTCTGGGATGGGAGATTGCAAGGCAACGGGGAAGTCACATTATTCTTGTGAAAGAAGGACATATTGCTACATTGTCTGTTCCTGACCACCGTGAGGTTGCAAGAGGGACTCTAAGATCCCTTATTACCCGAGCTGGTCTAAATATAGATGAGTTTTTAAATGCACTGAAATAAGAAAAGAGAAACATTGCCTAATAGTGGAGAAGAAAAGCAAAATCAAAGGGGGACAAGTTACTTTTTGGCGAAAAAAAGTTGTTTGTCCCCCTTTTATTTTAATTAAAGTAAAGAATTGTCACAGACTGTTTCCTTCGTTAGGTTGACAGAAGATAAAGAATATATTAGAATATAAAAGAATCTTATAGAATATTGTTAATAAGGAGGTTTTAAATGGTTAAAGTAGTAACACTAAGGCTCTCAGAAGAAGAATATAAAAGGATATCGGCTGTTGCTAAAATTGAGCATCGTCCTATTTCTAATTTTATCACTGCCAGGGTGATTAAAGATATAGAAGAATCTTATTATGTAGACCCCATTGAAATGGCCCAGATCAAATCAGATAAAAACCTGATGGAAAAATTAAAGATCGGACATCGCGATGCCAAAGAGATGAAGGGCAGTTTTGTTGACTAAATTTAGAATATTCGAGACCAGCCAATTCCTAAAAGACCTTGAACAAGATTTTAGTGGACAGCAGGAAAGGATAAAAACAAAACTCGTAAACTATGTCTATCCTCAGCTAAAACAAAATCCCTATTTTGGCAAAAACATAAAAAAACTCGTAAACTATAATCCGGATACCTGGCGTTATAGGGTAAGCAGCTACAGATTTTTTTATGAGATCGATGACCAAAACAAGATAGTCTTTATGATATCTGCCGATAATCGCCAGAATGCTTACTAAAAAAGTTTCCCAAAGGTGCCAGGCACCTTTGGGAAACTTTTTTCACAATTGAAACTGAGAAAAAGGGGACTGCTTTAATTTGCAAGTTTGAAGTAAAGGATGGAGGGGTTATGTTGGAGAATCAATTACAGAAATATTTCGGATTCAATTCCTTTAAAAAGGGACAGAAAGAAGTAATTTTAAAAATAATGAGGGGGCAATCCGCTGCAGCGATTTTCCCTACCGGTGCAGGTAAATCTCTCTGTTATCAACTGCCTGCAATGCTCTTGCCTGGAATAACTCTGGTTGTCTCTCCCTTGCTTTCTCTGATGAAAGATCAGCTCGATTTTCTGTTAGAGCACAATATTTCTGCGGCCCGATTGGATTCAACTCTTGATAGAAAAGAATACAATAAAGTTCTTGAAAAAGCAAAGAATGGAGAATTAAAAATATTGATGATTTCAGTGGAACGTTTCAAGAATGAACGGTTTCGCTATCATCTTCAGAAAATGAATATCTCTCTGTTGGTCATTGATGAAGCTCATTGTATTTCCGAATGGGGGCACAATTTTCGGCCTGAATACCTGAAACTGCCTGTTTATCAGAAAGAATTCGAAATAAAACAGATACTGTTGCTGACCGCTACCGCAACGCAGCAGGTGGTCGATGATATGTGCCGTAAGCTGAAGGTTCCTCGTGAAAATGTTACAATTACCGGATTTTACCGTGAAAATCTTTTTTTACAGGTAGCCCCCACAAATGAATCTGAAAAGAGCGAAAAACTTGTTCAAAGAATCAAGGAATCACCTGAAGCTCCTACTATTGTTTATGTTACATTACGGAAAACTGCCGAAAAGGTTGCAGAATTACTTTGTTTAAACAAAATCAATGCACATCCTTATCATGCGGGAATGAAAAACGAAGAACGGGAGCTGATTCAGAACCGATTTATGAATGGAGAGCTGAACTGTGTTGTCGCAACAATTGCCTTTGGAATGGGTATAGACAAAGAGAATATCCGCAGGGTAATTCATTATGATCTGCCAAAATCCATCGAAAGCTACAGTCAGGAAATCGGACGTTCCGGAAGAGATGGAGAAAAATCTTTCTGTGAAATTCTGGCAAACAGAGATAATATTAATATTCTGGAAAATTTCATTTATGGTGACACACCGGAGAAAGATTTTATTTATAAGCTGCTCTATAATATAAAACAGAACGACGGATTCACCTGGGAAGTCAAATTAAAGGCTCTTTCGAATGAGCTTAACATCAGAATGCTTCCATTAAAAACACTGCTCGTTTACCTTGATATGGAAGGTATTATCACACCGAAATTCACCTATTTTGAGGAATATTCCTTTAAATACAATTGCCAACGCCAACAACCGGTAGATATCATTAACAATTTTCAAGGGGAAAGAAAACAGTTTGTCACAGCTATTATTGAACAGTGCTGTACAAAGGAAAAATGGACTTATGTTGATATTCAGGGAATCCTGAACAGCTATAATACAGAACGTAGACGCATTATTACCGTCCTGGAGTATTTTGAAGAAAAGGGGTGGATTGATGAGCTGCAGGCAAAACAGGCAATTGAAGTTTACGACATAAAGACTAAGGATTTCGATGTTGAGAAGATTACTGAGAATATGTATAATCTATTTAAAAGCAAGGAAGAACATGGTATTCAGAGAATACAACATATGATAAGATTTTTTGAAAATGATTCCTGTCTCTCTAAAGGGCTTGCGGAATATTTCGGAGAAAATATCGGAAAGGAGCATTGTGGTCATTGTTCATTCTGTAAAAGTGGAAAAGTGACTATTCAAAAAACAACAGAATTATGTACTTTTTGTGATTTTGATTTTGAAGAGATTAGTAAGGAATTTATCGGAGTTTTAGGAGAGCATTTTTCTATATTAAATCTGACAAAG
>JAHIPN010000261.1 GCA_018894595.1 bacterium | reverse complement strand
CCTATTGTGCCCAGTGATAAGACCATTGTCCCGGGACAAAAATGATAAAGCGGTTTTTTTTCAATAGGGTCCATTCCGTAAGAGGAAACTTTAGAATAGATTAAAGAATAAAGCCGGTTATCTATATTTTTCCGGGCTCGACAAAAACCAACCTGACCTTTTTTTATTAGACATTCTTTGGGGCAAAGCAAACATTTTATAATCCCTTTATCTTTATCGATTAATTCATAAAACAGGGCTTCTTTCATTTAAAAAATCACTCCCTTAACTAGTCGTTAGTGAATAGTCGTTAGTAGCACCACGGCGTTGCCGTGGTGAAAGAGTAGACACGGCACGCCGTGTCTCTACATTAGACTTCTTTCCTTTCTTCACTAAATACTAACGACTAATTAATAATATCTTTTTACTTCAAAGCGATATAATTTTACTTTTTCATCGGGATAAATACCTGCTTTACGTTTGGCAATATCAATTTGGTACTCCACTGTATCCACACCCTCTAAATCAGGTAACAACAAACCCTTTTTGTAACCACTACTAACAATCACTCCATATTTTTTGGGATCAAGTTCTGAGATATCAGAAATTTCTTCAGGAGGAGACAAGACATCCACTGAAATAGTTAAATCACCTAATTCAGAAGCTGTTACCGGAGAAAAGCGAGGGTCATCAACGGTAGCACTAATGGCATTCTTTATAATCTCTTGGGCTATATTTTTTTGAGCGGGTATAAAAGTTCCTATACACCCCCTCAAATCACCGTTTTTTTTAAGAGAAACAAATGCCCCTGCCTTTTGATTAATCATCTCTTCGGGCAAATCTTTTGGAGGAGAAATTATCTTTCCATATTTTATATAATTTTCAATCGTCTCTCGCGCTAATCTAACATAAGCACTTTCTTCTCCCACTTTCATAATTTATTACCACCTATATTTAAATTTACCAATTCTCCAATTTACCAATTAACCAATTAACAAATTCGCCAATTGACCAATTAGCTTAATTAGTAAGTTTGCCAGTCCTCTAGTAAGTTACGTAAGGAGTAATATGTGAAAAGTAGCCTGTTTTGTAAACTTAAAAACATAAACTCATTACATATTATGGTATTTCTATCCGCTATACGCTATTTATATATTTTATTCGATAAATTATAAAAAAATCCTGCTATTAAATTATCATTTTCCAATATGCTAATCAATTCATTGATTTATTTGATTAATAATACTTTTCTCTTGCTCTCGTATTTTTTGAGTTTTAATCGGTAAATTGGTGAATTGGTGAATCGGTGAATGAATTAACATATCCTGGGTAACTGTTCCCCGGTTAACATATCGACTATTCTTTTTCCACCTATAGTAGTATTCAGGTAAACTTTCCCCTCCGATTTTTTTACTACTCTACCGATAATTTTTGATTCTTTTCCGTATTTATTCTTTTTCATCTTTTTTAGCATATCGGAGGCAATTTCTGATGGCATAAAAGCAACTAATTTTCCTTCATTAGCCAGATACAAGGGGTCATAACCTAATATTTCGCAAGCTGCCCTTACCTCTTCCTGAATAGGGATATCGCCTTCCTTTATCTCTATATCTACCTTTGAAGATAAAGCTATTTCATTTAGGGTGGTAGACAAACCTCCTCGCGTAGGATCTCTTAGGACATGGATATCTTTGCTAACTTCTAACATATCTGCGACCAAAGAAGAAAGAGGAGCAGTATCACTTTTTATCTCTGTTTCGAATTTCAAACCCTCTCTTTCCGATAAAACTGCAATTCCATGGGTGCCAATGGGGCCATTTATCATAACTACGTCTCCGACTTTAGCATTACTTCCGGAAACATTTACTCCTTCTTTCACTATTCCCACACCCGAGGTATTGATAAATATTTTATCTGCAGCCCCTTTGTTTACCACTTTAGTATCCCCGGTCACAATATCAACCCGGGCAACTACTGAAGCCTCCCTCATACTTAAAACGATCTTTTCTAACAAGCTTAAAGAGAATCCTTCTTCGATAATAAAGGAACAGCTTAGATATAGAGGAGTTGCCCCACACATAGCCAAATCATTGACTGTACCGTAAACTGCCAGCTCCCCAATATTCCCTCCTTTGAAAAATAAAGGGTCTACCGTATAAGAATCGGTAGTATAGGCTAATTTTAACCCTTCGATATTTAATACTGCACCATCATCAAGTTTTTCTAAATAAGGATTATTAAAGTTAGACAAAAATAATTTTTTTATTAGATCAAAAGATAATTTCCCTCCACTTCCATGACTCAGCGATATTCTATCTTCTTTCATTATCTTTCCCTTTCATATTTATAATACGCGGCGCAAGTGCCTTCAGTAGAAACCATACACGCTCCTTGGGGGTTTTCAGGAGAGCAAACCTTTCTAAAAAGAGGACATTCAGGAGGGATTATTGCTCCTCTCAAAACCTCTCCACAACGACAGCCTTTTGGTTCTTTGGTTTCCTCTATTTCTACTTCAAATTTTCTAGCATTAAACTGCCCATATTTATCTTTTATCTCCAAGCCGCTAAGAGGGATATTCCCTATCCCTCTCCAATCGGAATCAACTACCTTAAAAACCTCATTAATTTTATCCAGGGCAATCTTGTTCCCTTCAGGTTTTACTGCCCGTTCATATTGTATTTCTACCTCTGCCCTACCATCTTCAATCTGT
>JAHIPN010000025.1 GCA_018894595.1 bacterium | reverse complement strand
TCTCCCTGAACAATGGGCTACTATGGCTGAGGAGTTTGGTTTTAAAATGTTACTAATGAGTCAAGAGATATGGCCTGAAATGCAGGGGAGTGTTCTGGTGGTTAAAGATGAATTGATAAGAGACCATCCTGAAATCGTTGAAAAATTAGTAAAGATATCACGAAAAGCGAACGATTGGATTAATCAGTATCCTCAGGAAGCAGCAGAGATTGTTGCTCGGCAATTACAGGAAGCCGGGGGAAGCCTTTTTCCGGTGGAAATAGCTGATATAGCTACCAAGACAGAAATTACCCCTGAAGTTTTATTAAGGTCTATGAATAGATTGGAATATACTACCGATATTGACCCTGCGGTAGTTCAGGATGCTATAGATTATGTCGCTCAGTTAGGTTACATTAAGAACAGTTTCAAGGCGGAAGATATTTTAGATTTGAGTTTTATAGAACAATGAAAAGATATAAAATATTTAAATTAAAATGGGAGATAATCCCTATTATTATATTTCTGGGAATATGGGAGACAATTGCTCGATTAAATTTGATACCCGGTCAATTTTTCTTCCCTCCATTTTCTGCTGTAGTAACGGAATTCTGGTATCTGGCAGTCAGCGGAGTATTGGGGCGTAATTTCTTGAGCAGTTTAATTCGAGTTCTTATTGGTTTTTCCGCTGGTTCTATCGCCGGACTATTTATCGGAATTATAATGGGATGGAACAATGCAACCAATAAGGCATTAAATCCTATAATCAGCTTAATTTATCCTATCCCTGCCCTGGGATGGCTCCCTTTATTGATGTTGTGGTTCGGTATTGGTGAAATCCTACCGATTGCCATAATATTTATCTGTTCCTTCTTCCCCATCCTTTATAATACAGTTACCGGTATTAAAAATGTGGACAAAAACTATATCTTTGTGGCCAGAACATTAGGTGCTTCTGATCTAAAAATTTTAAGTACAGTGGTTGTTCCCCTTGCTTTACCCAATATTTTTACCGGATTGAGATTAGAATCAGGGATGGCCTGGCGAGTGATAATAGCAGCAGAGATGGTAGCTATCCCTACTGGTATTGGGGCCTTAATGATGAAAGCCGAAAGCCTTATTCGTATAGACATTATTATAGTCTGTCTAATAGTTTTGGGAATAATGTGTCTTTCTTTTGAGAAATTTTTTGCTTTCTTAGAAAAGAAGCTGACTAATCGATGGAGGTAATATGTCATCTATTAAGCTTGAAAACATTTCTAAATATGTTTGTAAAAATATTAACTTAGAGATATTTGATAAAGAGTTGTTGGTGTTATTGGGACCAAATGGGGCTGGGAAAAGCACTTTGTTAAATGTTGTTGCCGGGTTAATTGACTATAGAGGGTCTGTGTTATTTGATAATAAACCGGCAGACAGGTTGCCCGCTAACAAGAGGAGAATAGGTTACTTATTTCAAGAATTGAATCTATTCCCTCATCTCGATGTATCTGCTAATATTGCTTATGGTTTGAGAGTTCAAAAAAAACCTCAAAACGAAATAAAAGCAAAGGTTGAGGAACTACTTCAAATAATGAAGATAAAATACTTGTCCTCCCGTTATCCCAAAGAATTGAGCGGGGGCGAGAAACAGAGAGTGGCTTTAGCCCGGGCATTAGCTAATTCTCCTCGCATCTTACTTCTTGATGAACCGATGAACAGTTTGGATTATCGTACTTCTAAATATCTCAGGACTGAATTTAAAATACTACAGAAAAAGTTAGGCACCACCACTATTTATGTTACTCATAATTTTTATGAGGCAGAAGAGATGGCCCAACGTATTGCTGTGCTTGATAAAGGCAGAGTAGAGCAAATAGGCTCTCCTAAGGAAATATTTTTTCATCCTACGGAGGCGGTTAATGATTTTATCGGGGCACCCAATATTTTAACCTGTAATTATTGTAATAGATTAGGTTTTGGGTTGATAGAAGTAAAATGTGGCGATATTTCTCTGGTGGTTTCCAGTGAAAGAGAGAAAATAAAGAAGGTAGCGATTTTACCTGAAGATATCTATCTTTCTAATACCAGACCTCCCGGACCCGATGTAAACAGGGTCAGAGGGAAATTAACTGAAATTAATGATTCATCTTCTACGGTCTGTTGTACTGTTATGACCGGAAAAAATTCTTTAAAGGTAAAGCTGCCTCAAGAGATATTTGCCAGCATGAATTTAGATATCGGTGATGAAGTGTGGTTGATTTTAGCTCCCAGGAAATTAAAAACCATTACCGATGACGAATAATTTTTTTATTTTATAAATACTTTGATTTTTATCCCATAAAAAGTTTGATATTAGATAGTATCTTTATATATAATTAGGCATACCATATAATTGTATTTTAAAGAATTCATATCAACTTATTTGCTTTCGCGATGTAAAAATATAAAAGGATTGAGGGATTAAAATTTAAAAAAGATTTGAATAATTTGATAAAATAGTTTAGGGGGTTAATTTAATGTTAAAAGGCAAAGATATATTAAATACTGCTCAGTTTTCACTTCAAGAACTTGATTTAATAATGAACGCTGCTGAAAGTTTTGAAAAGCGGGTTAAAGACGGAGAAGTTATTAAAAATTTGGAAGGCCAGGTAGTAGCTGCCCTATTTTTTGAGCCCAGCACTCGAACCCGGCTTTCTTTTGAAACTGCTGCCAACAGATTGGGTGCGCGGGTAATTTCAGTAGCTAGCGCGTCCAGTTCTTCTGCATCCAAGGGAGAATCTTTGGAAGATAGTATCAGAACGGTAGACGGCTATGCCGATGTTATTGTTATGCGTCATCCCATGAATGGCTCTGCCCAGATTGCAGCTGATAATGCGAAACATCCTTTTATTAATGCCGGTGACGGAAGCGGACAACATCCCACGCAAGCTCTTTTAGATATATATACCATTCGTAAGGAAAAGGGGGCTTTAGGGGGACAGACAGTTACTTTTGTGGGAGATTTAAAATATGGACGCACCGTACATTCATTAAGTTATTTTATGACTCTCTATGGCAATAAAATGTTTTTTGTCTCCCCCAAATCTCTACGAATGCCATCAGAAATAACTGCTGACCTTAAGGCTCGAGGAGCAGAAATTGAAGAGACCGAAGATCTAAAAAAAGCCTTATCGGTTAGCGATATAGTTTATGTTACCAGGATACAGAAAGAACGTTTCGAAGACCTGGCAGAATACGAAAAAGTTAAAGGTTCATATATTATAAATAGGGTTATGATTAATCAAGCCAAAAAAGGTATTACCATTCTTCATCCCCTTCCCAGAGTAGATGAAATCTCTACTGATGTTGATGATTATGAAGGAGCAGCTTACTTTAGACAAGCTCATAATGGAGTTTATATCAGAATGGCGCTTTTGGCTCTTATCACCGGCAGAGCATAAATAAATTATTTTAATTTAGTGAACATATATAGAATTTAAAAATATTATCAAAAGCAGGTAAATTTGTGGAAAACTTCAGAGATATAAATACAATATTGACCAAAGGTAAAATAATTGAGCAGATTAATCTGAATAATAATTATTATAGAATAAAAATTAAAGCACCTCAAATTGCTAAGGAAGCCAAACCGGGGCAGTTTGTTATGTTGTCTAAATGGAAAATTAATGAACTTTTTTTGAAAAGACCATTTAGTTTTTACAATATCGAACCTAATTTAGGTACGTTTGATATTCTTTATAAAAATGTAGGTAAGGGCACACAGATTCTGACCGAATCAAAGATCGGAGATTTAATAGAATTAATAGGTCCTCTTGGCAATGGTTTTAGAATCCCTGAAAATACACACAATATAGCTATAGTTGCACGAGGCATAGGAGTTGCTCCCTTATTACCACTAATGTTAAAAAGCAGACAAAAGGAAATTGAGGTTTATAGTTTTATATCTGCTCAGACGGAAAAATTACTTTTATATAGCGATAAGATTGAATCTATTTCCAGGGAAACATTCTATGCTACAGATGACGGTTCAAAAGGAGCAAAGGGGAAAGTTACTGATTTTTTAGAGAAATTATTAAAAGAAATAGCAATTGATGTTGTTTATACTTGTGGATCAAAAAGACTTACTAAGCATATAAGAAATCTACAAAAAAAATATAATTTTTTGGCATTTGTAAGTTTAGAAGAGCATATGGCTTGTGGTATAGGTGCCTGCAAAGGATGTGCTCATAAAACCAAAGACGGTTATAAAAGGGTTTGTAAAGAAGGACCTGTTTTTCCAGTGGAAGAGGTGATTTTTGATGACTAAAAAAGTGAACTTAGAGGTTGATTTGGGTCCTTTACATTTAAAAAATCCAATTATGCCTGCCTCAGGCACTTTTGATATAAGATGTACTTTATTAAATGAAAAAGAGCTTAATAGATTAGGGGCAATACTTCCCAAGAGTATTGCTTGCCAAGAAAGAGAAGGAAATCCCGGGCCGAGAATTTATGAAACTGATTGCGGATTATTAAATGCAGTCGGTGTGCCTTCAAAAGGTGTAGAATATTTTATAAAAGAAGAATTACCCCTATTGAAAAAAACAAATAACATTATTATTGTTAGCTTGATGGGAAATTCTATCTCAGATTTTTGTAATTTATCCGGATATCTTAATAATGTTGAAGAGATTTCGGCATTGGAAATAAATCTTTCTTGCCCAAATTTAAATAATGGTATTCCTTTTGGTGTTAACCAAGATAAATTACACGAACTAATCTTTAATATAAAGCAAAACACTTCAAAACCAATTATTGCTAAATTATCACCAAATGTTTCCGATATAAAAGAAATGGCTTTAACTGCAAAAAATGCAGGAGCACAGATAATAACTGTTGCTAATACTTTAATGGGCATGGCCATAGATGTTGACAAACAAGTCTTTCGATTAGGGAACACCATGGGAGGATTGTCTGGCCCAGCGATAAGACCTATCATAGTGAGGATGATCTGGGAGATTGCCCAATCCGTTGGCATACCGATTATTGGTGTGGGAGGGATTTATTGTGCTGAAAATGCCATTGAAATGTTTCTTGCCGGAGCGAGTGCGGTACAGGTAGGTTCAGCTAATTTTAGCAATCCTTATGTAATGTTAGAAATCATTACGGGGGTTAAGAGATATTTAAAAGAAAAGAAATATAATTCTATTCAAGATATAATTGGTCTGGTAAAAGATTAAGATATGATTTTTAATGTTTGATAAATTTTTTAAAAATAAAATATATTTCATTTTATACTTGAAAATTTAATCCAAAAAAGGAGAAATATTTATATGGGATTACAAATGTTAGTAAATGCTATTCTGCTGGGAGGATTGTATGCCTTGATGGGTATAGGTTTTTCCTTACAATGGGGTATTAGTGGAATAATTAATTTATCCTATGGAGCGATGGTTATACTAGTGTAGTGCGTCATAAATAACTTGACATTTAAAAGGATAGATGTTGTGCTTATTTCAAATGAACATATCAGAACGTATTATTTTAGATCCTCAAGAACAGGCAACCATCCGACTCTGGGCTCACGGGAAAAGCTTCCC
>JAHIPN010000260.1 GCA_018894595.1 bacterium | reverse complement strand
CCTACTATCCCTTCACCATTCCCCACTACTACCATAGCAGAAAAGCCAAATCTCCTTCCACCTTTTACAACTTTACTTACTCTATTTACAAAAACAACTGTCTCGTTTAACTCTAAACCTTCAGGGTCTATTTTTAGCACTTATCCACCTCCTCTCCCATTTTTTTAGATTAAAAAACTATCTTTCCTTTTCTAGTACTCTCTGCTACAGCCTTTGCTCTGCCGTGATAGAGATAACCTCCTCGATCGAATACTACTTTTTTTATGCCCTTTTCCTCTAACTTTTTAGCTAACAAGCTGCCAAGCATTTCAGCAGCCTTTATGTTCCCCTGATATTTTTCTTTCTTCTTTATTTCCGGGTCAAGTGTAGATAGAGAAACTAAAGTTATTCCCTTACTATCATCAATTATCTGCGCATATATATGTTTTAAGCTCCTAAAAATACATAATCGTGGCCTTTCACTACTACCGGATATATTTTTACGTACCCTTTTATGTCTTTTGATCCTGGCCAATCTTCTATCTATTTCAGTCAATATTAGCACTCCTTTCTAGTGAACTAATGATATTACCCTATTCCTTTGCACCAGTTTTACCCACTTTTCTTCTCACTACTTCATCAATATATCTTATTCCTTTTCCTTTGTAGGGTTCTGGTTTCCGCAATAATCTTATTTTAGCTGCAGTTTCACCTACTAGCTGTTTATCAATACCTTTTACTTTAATTATCTTCTGTTTTTCCACTTCAAATTCAATTCCTTTTGGTGGGTCAACATTTATGGGGTGAGAATAACCTATCTGAATAACCATTTTCCCACCTTCAAGAGCAACTCGGTAACCTACTCCCTGTATTTCTAAGGTTTTTTCAAAACCTGAAAACACGCCTTCAACCAAATTATTTATCAAACTTCTACTCAATCCATGTAAAGATCTGTGAAATCTACCATCGGAAGGCCTGGAAACATAAATCTTATCCTCTTCTACCTTCACCTGAATATCTGGATGAATGTTTATCTCTAAAGCACCTCTTTCTCCAGATACCTTTATCTTATTATTATTTAATTCAACTTTAACTCCTTTAGGAATAGTTATTGGCATCTTCCCTATCCTGGACATATAAAACCTCCTCTTTTTCGCATATCGTATTTCGTATATCGTATTTCGTATTGCAAGTCTGCCATACTCCCTGCAAATATCATTAAGAGGAGCGTAACAAGCCTGCCCCTGAGAAAGCTGGGGAAGCAATCTCATTCCCGAGATTGCCACACTCCCTGCGGTTGCTCGCAATGACATTTTTGTTTTTTTATTCCGACTCTTGGCTTCTAACTCCTGACTTCTTTTTCTTCACGATATACGATATACTATATACTATTTCATTCTGACTTCTGGCTTCTGAATTCTGTCTTCTACTTTCTTCACTATATACCATATACTAATTTATATTTACCAAATATAACAAACTACTTCTCCACCAAGATGACGCTGTAGAGCCTCTTTACCAGTCATTATACCCTTAGAGGTAGAAATTATAGCGATTCCGAGTCCGCCCAATACTTCTGGTATCTCATCTTTCTTTACATGGACTCTCAATCCAGGCTTACTGATTCTTTTAAGATTATTAATGGTTTTTTCTTTATTAATATATTTTAAATAGATGGTTAGTTGACCTTGTCTATTATCCTCTTTATATTTATAGTCTCTAATAAAACCTTCGTCTTTTAATATACGAGTAACTTCTAATTTTAACTTTGATGATGGTACAATTAAAGAATCATGCCGCACCTTGTTGGCATTTCGAATTCTAGTTAGCATGTCAGCAACAGGATCCGATACAACACTCATATATAATATCCTCCTCTCTTTTAATTCCAACTCATTACAATAGACTTCGTTGAATATATCTTTTACCAGCTTGATTTAGTTATTCCTGGCAATTCTCCCCTGTGGGCCATTGTTCTAAAACATATTCTGCATATACCAAATTTTCGCATATAGCCTCGAGGTCTTCCGCAAATATTGCAACGAAAATATTTCCTTACTTTATATCTGGGTTCTTTTTTAGCCTTTACTACTAGGGCTGTTTTGGCCACACTATTTCCTCCTTTTTAGTACATAGTACAACTTACTTATTTCTCCAGGTTATGTAAACGTATTTTAATGCGACTCTCTATACCTAAATTCTAAATCCCTTTCCTTAACTATAGGTTATACACTTTTTTTATTCACGTGATGGGTGAAACTAGACCTAAGTTATTTTTTAAAAGGAACACCCATTAATTCTAAAAGGGCTTTCCCTTCTTCATCATTTAAGGCACTTGTTACAATAGTAATATTCATTCCTAAAGTATTAGTTACTTGATCAAAATCTATCTCGGGAAAAATTAACTGTTCTTTTACACCTACAGTATAATTCCCTCTTCCATCAAAAGAATCTGAAGGAATACCTCTAAAATCCCGAATTCTGGCGATAGCTATGTTAATAAATTTATCTAAGAAT
>JAHIPN010000259.1 GCA_018894595.1 bacterium | reverse complement strand
GTTTTCGGATTAATAATATTAGCTGTTGGTATCATATTTATAGTTGAAAATTTCACTGATTTAGAAATATGGGGAAGAGTATGGAATCTGTGGCCAGTAATTTTACTTATCTGGGGAATTAAAGAAATTTGGCAAAATAAATCCATTTTTTTTGGGGTAATATTAATAGCAATAGCAACCATCTTTTTAGCTAAATATTTTTTAGATTTTGAGGTATCAGAAAGTATCTGGAAATTTTGGCCAATATTAATAATTGCCCTGGGGATTGATCAAATTTCTAAATCTTTTGGAGGAGTTAGAGCCAAAGCTAAGAGGAAAGTAAAAGAAGAAGAAATATAATTACTTTTTGTCTACTTCTTCTTGTTGTTGTCGTCGTTTCTTGTTTTTTAACCTTTCAATTTCTACCAATAGAACTATAGCCCCGATACACAAATTGAAGTAAAAGGCTATAAATCTCCATGCCCCTACAAAGATACCCAAAAGGTGAAGAGGGACAAATAAAGAAAATAATGAGGCAAACCCTACTTCTGCTGTCCCACTTCCACCCGGGGTAGGCATAAAAGGTAAAATAAAATAGAATATAACTTGCATTACCAATACATGGGAGAAATTAAAATTTAGGTTAAATCCCCAAAGAAGTAAGGGGGTTATTAAAAAAAGGTGCCCCAAAAGATAATTGTATAGAGGATAGATAGTAGTAGTTTAATCCAATTTTCTTTTAATAGAGAAAAACTCTCATGAAATTCTTTGATTTCCAGAATTACTCTATTGAATAAGTTCGTTACTTGTTCTTTTTTTGTAAATTTCAAAATACAGGGTAAATTTTGAATTTTGAAGATTATTATTATCATCTTATCGGGATATTTTACCGACAGAATAAACAAAAAGAGCAAAAACAGGGAAATTAGTATAGCTCCATTGATAAGAATTGCAGAAATAATGGTATAATTAGCAATTGTTTTCTTGAAGCTGAAAAAAATAACTGGGGCAAAAATAGAAAAAACCAGGGTTTTAATCAGGGGCATGATGGTGGCAACCATAGTAGCTTTACCTAAGGTCATTTTATTTTTTATATTTTTATTAAACAGATATATTTGAGCGGGTAGAGTGCCGGAGAAGAAGGGGGTTATACCACCGGCAAAGTTACTGATATAGTACACTTTTAGTGCTTCGGTAAAAGTAATTTTTTCGTTAACTGCTTCTACAGTCATTTTTATTCTAAGTGCACCTATCACTGCAGCAAATACCATCAGAGTAAAAGCAAAGAAAAGGTATTTTTTATTAATGTAAGATAAACTTGTCCAGGTATTTTGATTAGTAGTAACAAAAGTGATAATTAAAATAACTATAATTCCTATAACTAAGGAAATTACTAATCCTTTAAGAAATCTTTTTTTATCTAAAATTAACTCGTTCAAATAGTCATTTACTCCTCTAAATTAGTCGTTAGTATATCGTATATCGTATCGCGTATTGCGTATTGCGTGAAGAAGACCAGAATTCAAAACTTAAAACTTTTTTATTCAAAAGATTGCTTTTAATGTAGGGGACGGATTTATCCGACCCGAGTTATCCTGATAACATTATTCTCTTATAATATTCTGAATCCTGGATTCTGACTCCTGAATACTGGCTTCTTTACGAGATACGTTTTTATTCTGGCTAACCAGCCAACCAAGTAACCAAATAACTAGCTAACTAATTCCATACGCTCCTACTTCTTTTTTCAAACTTGCAACTTACAAATTAAAGTATAACATGTTTCCATTTTTATTTAAAATTATACTAAAAGATGTGTTTTTTAAAAATGTTCCCAATTATTTAATTTTAGAGTATAATAAAAAACGTACCAGTTAGAATATTAAATTATTTAAAAGGAAGAAACATTAATGAGAGGAACTATAGTAAATGTAATTGCCATTTTTTTAGGGTGTTCAGTGGGATTTATTTTGAAGAGTAAATTTCCTGAAAGGATTGGCAAAATCATTATGCAGGCTCTGGGGCTTGCTTCCTTATTAATTGGCATGCAAATGGCTCTTAAAACTGATAACATATTATTGCTAATATTCTCTCTGGTAATAGGTGGGATAATCGGGGAGATTATAGGCATTGAAGAATGCCTGGAAAGATTTGGGGAAAGAGTTAAGCTAAAATTTAAAAGCAATGATACCTCCGAAAGATTTGTAGAAGGATTTGTAACTGCCAGCCTGTTATATTGTGTGGGGTCTATGGCCATAATGGGTGCCCTCAAAGAGGGTTTAAGCGGCAATCCGGATATACTTTATACTAAATCATTGCTGGATGGACTTACTTCCATTGCCTTTACTGCCGCCATGGGAATAGGAGTATTATTTTCTGCAATTCCGGTTTTTTTGTATCAGGGAGGAATTACTCTACTGGCTCGACTGATTAAAGACTTCCTTTCACCAGAGGTAATAAATGAGATGACTGCAGTGGGAGGAATTTTAATATTAGGGATAGGCTTTGGATTGTTGGAGATAAAAAAGATTAAGGTGGGGAATCTATTACCCGCTATCCTGATTGCCGCCCTTTTAGCAGCAATTTTTAACTAAAAACCTGATAGGGGACGGTCCTGTGGCGTATTTTTACAAAAGAAAAGTAAAGGCACGGCATGCCGTGTCTTCTTATACTAACGACTATTCACTAACGACTAATTTAAAATATTGGAGGATGTATAGGATGCAAAAAAAGACTATCGAAGATTTGAACAAAAATCAATTAGAAGGTAAAAGAGTTCTGGTAAGAGTGGATTTTAATGTACCCCTAAATAAGAAATTAGAAATTACCAATGATACAAGAATAAAGGCAGCTCTTCCTACTATTAAATATTTAATGTCTCATAAAGCAAAAGTAATTTTAATGAGTCATTTAGGTCG
>JAHIPN010000459.1 GCA_018894595.1 bacterium | reverse complement strand
GAGGTTTTGTTGATTAGTTTTTTTTGGGCTTCTTCGCGGGGGAGGAATGAGATTGCTTCAAAATCAATTCCGTTGTGGATTGTTTTTAGTTTGCGCGCCGGGGCGATTTTGTTTTTAAGGGCGGTTTGGCAGTCGTATTCGGAAACGCAGATTATTTTATGGTAAAACAAAGCGGTTATTCTGCTAATTATTTTAATTAAAATAATTTGCGGCTTTGGGCGGTCTTCCGAAAAAGCCCATCCGTGAGCGGTGAAGATAAGGCGAGGCGCGCGCCGACCGAAAATTTTATAGCACCAGGCGACCGCGCCGACAACGCCTCCCGCTTTGGAACTGTTGACATGAATAATATCGGGCTTTAATTGGAAGAGCAGGGATAAGATTTCAAAAAAAGCGAAAAATTCTCTAAAAAGGTTGATTTGGCGTTGGAAATTCGTTATTTCAATATAAGGAATTTGGGCTTGGGCTATTTTTTGGGCGAATTTTTCCTTTCCGCCCGCGGCGACAGTAATCTGAAATTCGCTTTTTGGAAGATGAGTCGCTAAATCATAGACATATTTTGCCGCGCCGCCCCAGACCGATTTGGTGATGATATATAAAATTGATTTTTGGGTCATTTTATAGTATATTAAACTTAATGTGGTTTATAATCAAGTTTTAAGATGTTAATTTTTATTGATGAATCTGGGGATTCTGGTTTGAAAACAGAAAAAGGTTCTAGTAAATTTTTTACGATTGCCTTAGTTGTTTTTGAAGACAGAGAGGAAGCATTATTTTGCGACCAAAAAATTGCTCTTTTGAAAAAAGAATTAGGATGGTCTGACAATAGCGAATTTCACTTCAAAAGAAATTCTGATAAAGTTCGCAGGGCATTTTTACAGGCCGTTGCTCCGTATAATTTCTTTTATTATGGAGTTGTTATTAACAAAGACCCTAAAAAATTATGGGGCGATGGGTTTCGCAACAAAGAGTCATTTTATAAATACGCATGCGGATTAGTTTTTCAGAACGCGAAAGACAAATTAGAGAACGCTATTATTGTAGTTGATAAGAGCGGCAATTTAGATTTTAGAAGGCAATTAACAAAATATCTAAGAAAAAGGATGAATGAGGGAGATAAGAAATTGATAAAAAAGTTAAAAATGCAGAGGTCGGAAAGCAATAATTTGTTGCAATTGGCTGACTATGTTGCTGGTGTTATAAACAGATCTATCCAGAAAAATAAAAAATTTGCCAAGGATTACAGAAAAATTGTCGCTCATAGAGAGATTTATGTTCAAATTTGGCCCAAATAAAAAACTTCCAAGTTTATTCCTTACGGAAACGCGACGATAAACGCCACAGTTCAACTTGGAAGCAATTCCCTATTAAATAGGGTATCAATAAATTAATCGCTTGTCAAGCATAAAAATGTGAATAAAAAAATACTTGTTTTTTCCACAGCGTATTTGCCTTTAGTCGGAGGGGCGGAGGTGGCTGTTGACGAGATTACGAAACGGCTGCCTGATTGGCGGTTTGATATGGTTGCCGCCAAAATCAAGCGCGGATTGGCTGATTTTGAGAGGGTCGGCAATGTTAATATTTACCGGGTCGGTTTTGGTTTTGGTTTTGATAAATATCTTTTGCCTTTTTTAGGGCTTCTTAAGGCGAAGCGATTGGAAAAGGAAAATCACTATAATTTAACATGGTCAATTATGGCTTCTTTTGGCGGGTTTTTGGGTTTGCGTTTTAAGAAATGTTATCCAAATAAACCATGGCTTTTAACCCTGCAAGAAGGCGATACGCCAGAATATATTTTAAAAAGAGTTGGCGTTTTTAAGAAATGGTTTGAGCAAATTTTTCAAAAAGCGGACTATTTTCAAGCGATTAGCGGTTTTTTGTATGATTGGGCGTTAAAAATGGGGGCAAAATCTGGCGAGGTGGTTCCTAATGGGGTGGACATAAATAAATTTTCAATTTTCAATTTTTGTCCCTTCGGGACATCTCCCGCAGGGAGACAATTTTCAATTCAAGATTTTAAAAAAGAACTGGGGATTAAAGAAAATGAAAAGGCGATTTTGACAGTTTCGCGGTTGGTTGGGAAGAATGGGATTGAGGATTTGATTTGGGCGGGGCGGTATTTGGATTTTCCTTTTAAGATTTTGATTGCGGGGGAAGGACCGGATGAAAAAAAATTGAAAAGTTTGGCGGAGGAATTAAATCTTCAAGATAAAATTTTGTTTCTTGGGCATATTGACCATAGCGATTTGCCTAAATACTATTCCGCGGCGGATGTTTTCGTTAGACCGTCATTATCTGAAGGTTTAGGCAATGTTTTCTTGGAAGCGATGGCGGCAGGTTTGCCCGTGATTGGAACGCCTGTTGGCGGCATTCCTGATTTTTTGGAAGACAGAAAGACAGGATTATTTTGCGAGGTTCAAAATCCCCAAAGTATCGCCGAGAAGATTAAGAAGATTTTGGAGGATGGGGAATTAAGAAAAATTTTAATAGAAAATGGATTGAATTTGGTTAGGGAGAAATATGATTGGAATAAGATCGCTTTAGAGATGGAAAGGATATTTTTCAAAACTTACTAATGAAGAAAAATAGGATTTTAATTTTGAGCGGGGTTTTTCCTCCTGATATCGGCGGGCCGGCGACGCAGCTGGACGCTTTGGCGCGGGAATTGATTAAAAAAGGATACAAAATCCGAGTTTTGACTTTTGGCGAGGCGGATGGCGTTCGGTATCCTTATCTTGTTAAAAGAATTTCTAATAAGTGGCCTGGCTTTTTGAAAAGTTTTCTTTATTTAATAAGCGGATTTGTTTTGGCTTTAAGGGCAGATATTATTTATAGTTATGATTTATACACGGCCGGATTAACGGGTTTGGCGCTTAAAAAAGTTTTAAGAAAGCTGCTAGTCAATAGATTTGTTGGGGATTCGGCTTGGGAAATCGCTTCAGCGCGCGGGTTGATTAGCGATGATGATATTACGGCGTTTCAGGAAAAAAAATATTCTTGGAGAATAGAATTAAGGAAGAAAATCAGGAGGAAAATATTGGTCAGTTCCGACCGAGTTATTGTCGTCAGTCATTTTTTGGAAAAATTGGCTGAACGAATCGGAGTTTCTTCCGAAAAAATTAAAGTTATTTACAATTCAATTGATTTTTTAGATACAAAAGAAGATGTGGAGGTTCGGCATTTAAATGAAGGTAAGATGATTTTGACGGTGGCGCGGTTGGCGCCTTGGAAGGGTGTTGATACGATTATTGAAATTATGCCCCAGTTAGTTGAGAAATATAAAAAGATTAGATTTGTTGTTGTCGGGCAAGGACCAGAAATGGAAAATTTAAAAAAAATGAGCGAAGGGCTTGGATTGCGGGAGAGTGTTTTTTTCGCGGGAAAATTGGGTCGGCGGGAGGTTGTTGATTATTTGCGCGCGGCTGATGTTTTTGTTTTGAACACGAATTACGAGGGAATGTCGCATACGCTTTTGGAGGCAATGAAAATGGGCGCGCCCATTATTACGACTAAGGCGGGCGGAAACCCAGAGACAATTAAGGACGGGGAGACGGGGCTTTTGGTTGATTACCGGGATAAGAAACAATGGTTGGAAGCGATTATTTCAATTTTGGATAATCCCGATTTAGCGGGAAAATTAACTAAACAAGCGCGCGATGATTTGAAGAGGTTTAGTTGGGATAATGTGATTGAAGGAACAGTAGAAGTTTTTAAGGAATTGTAATGTTTAAAATAGCAAGGCGGTTTGTTGTGGGGAATTAGTTGACATAACTTTTGGCGTGATTTAAACTATACATAAGGGAGAAACTAATATCTGGTTCAAAAGATATGAAAAAAGGCGATTATATTTCAACAATTTTACGCTCCGATAAAACGGTCTTTTCTTTTAAGGACATAGTTTTATTGTGGGGAGATTCTGGCAATGCCGCTAGAGTCAGAGTTAATTATTATATAAAAAACGGAAATCTTTACCATATTCGCCAGGGCATTTACGCCAAGGATAGAAATTACAATAAGTTGGAGTTAGCTGTAAAAATCTATACTCCTTCGTATATTAGTTTTGAAACCGTTTTAGCCCGCGCAGGAGTGATATTTCAGTTATACAGCCAGATTTTTGTTGCTTCGTATTTAACCAGAGAGATAATCGCCGACGGCGGAAATTATTCATATAGGAAAATCAAGGATTTAATTCTTATTAATAACGCGGGCATAGAGCATAAAGAAAATTATTCCATAGCCATTCCCGAGAGGGCCTTTCTTGATGTTGTTTATTTAAACAAAGATTATCATTTTGACAACTTATCTGAATTAAATTGGGATAAGGTTTTTGAGATATTGCCTATTTACGCCAACAAACGCATGGAGAAAAAAGTAAAGAAATATTACGAAAATTTTAAAGATAAGCAATAGGTCTATTTATTAAATATATGGCATTAGACACGACAATACACAAAAGCATTATGCTTAAAATCCTTAAAGATATTTACGCTGATACAATTATTGGGTCTGTTTTGGGATTTAAGGGAGGCACAGCCGCCTTTATGTTTTACAACTTGCCGCGCTTTTCTGTTGATTTGGATTTTGACCTTTTAGATTCTAAGAAGGAAGATTATGTTTTTGAAAGAATAAAGGAAATAATTTCTCCGTATGGACAAATTAAAAAAGCGGACAAAAAGAGATTCAATTTGTTCTTTTTGCTTTCGTATCAAGAAGGGTCGCGTAATATTAAAATAGAAATAAATCGCAGAGATTTTGGATCTCGTTATGAATTAAAAACATATTTAGGAATTTCTATGAAAGTGATGGTTCGGGAAGATATGACCGCCCATAAATTAACGGCAATGTATGAACGATTAGAAAAAACCAATCGGGATATTTTTGATGTGTGGTTTTTCTTAAATAATGGTTGGCCGATAAATAAGGAAATTATAGAAAAACGAACCAATTTGTCATTTAGAAAATTTTTGCGAAAAAATATTAGCATGCTTGGAAAAATGTCAAATAAGGGAATTTTATCAGGTATCGGCGAGCTTTTAGATGAAAAGCAAAAAATATGGGCGAAAGCCAATCTTAAAAAAGATGTTTTGTTTTTGCTTAAATTAAAGATGGACAACGAAAAAAATAT
>JAHIPN010000258.1 GCA_018894595.1 bacterium | reverse complement strand
TCATATTTTAGGTACTCATTTATACTTTTAAATATAATTTAAACCCTTTTCGGCGTGGTATGAATTAAGGGTTTAGCTTATAATCATCCCCAGGCCTGAATAGTTTTAAACTGAGTATAATTTACTGATTTTTGTAGTGTTTTTATAACTTCTGAAAAAATAATAAAATCTAATAAAATAAAAAACCGGAAGGGAAACGTGGGTTAAATCTTTCGGTATAGCCATAAAAAAGGGAGTGTAATTTTGGAGATCACACTCCCTTTTGTATTTATAATTATAACATTAAAAAAATAAAAAATCAGGAGAAAATAGCAATAAATTTTATCTTAATTTAGACGATAAAATATCTCCATAATTTTTTCTTTATTTGTTTGATCTTCATATAACAACACCATATTACCATTCACCTCTACAGGGAAAAAACCAAAACCTTCAACCTTGATAGCTTTATATTGGGATACATCTTTCAGTTCCTCAATATTAACTTTAAAACAATAAAGTTTGACCTTTTCCTCTCCATTCTAAATATCTCCTTATTTAACTGCAACAACTTTAATTTCCCAATCTGACATTGTATTGATAGTTAAATAAAATGTTCCTTTTTTAGGATTATAAAAACTCCCTTTTCCTGGTTTTGTTTGATTGGCTGCTACACCAACTAAATTCCCCTCTCCGTCATATAGATAAACTTGAAATATCATAAACCCTTCAGCTTTTGTATCCCATTGCATTTCCCAGGGAGTTTTAGCGACAAATGGCCTTGTAGTTTGCATTCCGTTCCCTGAATAACCCTTTATAATGGGGTCGTCTGCAACTTTTAATCCCAGTTTTTCAGCTAAAATATCATACATTTCTAATCTAATATCTTTATTAGCAATAATAACAATCTTTTTTAACTCATTAACAATTTCTTCTTTTGATAAATCTTTAGCTAATATACCCACCAAAGATGATAAAATGAAAATTATAATAAAGATTGATAATAAAACTTTCCTTTTCACACCAAATATCCCCCTTTTTTTTAATAAGATTTTTCTAATTCCCGGTAGCATTTTTTAGTTACTATTTATGTCTTTATCATGATTTTTATTTTTATTACTACTTACCAAGTATAATGAGTTAATTCCCAATCAGTAACTTTAATAGATGTAACTTTCTTATTTTTCCCTACATTTATCCAGGTAGTATCAAATTCATAATGTCCTACATCAACAGCTAACCCATTAGTCCAATCTTCGTAACTGCTTCCGTCTTCACAATAAGCAGTAAACCAAATCTTGTAATAATCAATATCAACATTTCCAGTATTAGTTATCTTATACCAGACTTTGACGAGGTCACTCCATTCTTGCCAAGACGAATAATAATTCTGCTCCCAGTCAGTAATTATAATATCAGCACTTAAAATTTCCGAAGGAGTGGTTGTCCCCGAGCAACCAATTAATGCAATAATCAAAAATGCAATAAAGATTAATAACAATACTTTGCTTTTCATTTTTATTTAGACCTCCTAAATATTTTAGAAATCTTTTGAAGTTTTCTTTTCTTCAATATTCCCTTGTAGTTAATGGAGTAAGCTGACCTTCAAAACCGATATCTTATTCAAATATTTTAATTTTAATTGCCTAAAGTGGGGTGTAACCATAACTGGCCTTCTTCTCTTAGTATCCTCTCGAACATATCGTTAGTAATATTTCCCCAATTAATCTTATTTGCTACAGCTCTCCGCAAAACTAATTTAGCAACCTGCTCCTCTTTTTCTTTACCGTATTTATCGGTAAGGGTTAGATAAGGCTTCAACATATAAATCTTAATCTCTTTACAATTAGGATCTTGATATAATTTCTTAGTAAATTCTATAGCCTCTAGAAATATCCCGCCTCTCATCAAATTTACGGTTAAATTCTCATCTGCTCGATAATAGATCTCGACTAAATAACCGCCTTCATCTGGTCCGGACACTTGCTTAGTTATTACTATTTTCTTCATCGTGTTAGGCCTATTTTCCAATTCCCAGTTAACCGTTTTACCGAAGGCATCAATAGCAACCTCTTCAACTGCTCTTTCGAGTGTGTTCTCTGAAGAGACATATGATATCGGTTTATCTCTCATCGCCTTATCTTTTTTAATTGCCGGTAAAAAATAGATTAGAAATATACCCACAATAATTATGATAAAGACTAAACAACCTTTTCCTAATGAAGGTTTTTTTTCTTCTTTTTTAATCTCCGTTACCGGGTTTTCAATATTCATTATTTATTCTCCTTCCAAAAAATTAAACTACCATATAAACTTTTAGAAGCCTTTTGAGGTTTTATTTTCTTTTATTTTTTTCTCCTTAATCTTTTATCCAATGAAGAATATCATTGAATTGTTCAATCGCATTTCTTAATCCTCGTGTATCAAATTCTGCAGTCAAAGTCATTTTATCACGAGATTTGAGTTGAGCTACAAATCTATCATTATCCATAAGCTTTCGAATAAATTTAATATCATATCTGGGATAGAAAGTATATTGTGATACTGCAGATTGTTCTCCAAAGAGAGCTTCTGCAATACTATGCTGAAGAGAATTGGTAGTGTTCCAACCACACATTGATGGTTTATTATCTCCAAATCTTATATGCACATATATTAAAGTTTCATAAAAAGGTTTAAGTTCCCTATTCCAATCTATAAAAACATCTGTTTTTTTGCCTTTATATCTGAGGATCAAGTAAATCGGTTTGTTATCAACCAACTCATCCTTCTCATTTTCTAATGTAAATGTAATTATCGTAGTATCATCTATCGGGTCTGTCTCTTTATTGTAAATCCATTTACCAGTATTCGGAACTGAAGGTTCTTCAACATTCTTTTCCTCAATCTCTGTTTCGGGTTTAGTAATAATACCTTCCTTTTTTATTTTCTCTAAGATTTCTTTTGAAAATCCATTATTGTAGACTTCTTTTGCAAAGTTCTTTTGTTCTTCTTCTGGCAAATTTTGCAATAAGTCAATAAATTCTTTCTCATATTCATCAAGTTCTCCGAGAGGAGCGAGATAAATATTAAAAATTACAGGAAATTTTCCTTTAATATAATCTTTTACATCAATTGTCCCGGAAGCAAAAATTAAAGTTGAAAAAACAATTAAAATACTCGATACGATCAATAAGATAAAAATATTTCTTTTCATTTTCTTACCCCCATTTTTTTTAAATATCGTTTTCCTAATTTCTAATAATATTCTTTACCTGCTACTTACATATTCAATCCTTCCGGACTCAATCCACTCTTTTATTATTTCTCTCCTCTTTTCTTCCAGGACAACCTCGAGTAATTTTGAAGTTTCCCCTTTAACTTTTGCCTTATTGAGCTTTTCTTTCCAAAACTCAGGCAGCCTATTTTCTGTTTCTATTCTTATCTCTTCCTGCTGTGAAGGACCAAGCGAATTGTAAATTTGTTCTATCTTTTTAATCTCTTCCTGCCTCTTTTTATTGTCCTTTTCTTGCAGTTTTATTTTAATATATTTTATTTTTTCCCTTTCTTCCTTTCTCTCTTCCT
>JAHIPN010000257.1 GCA_018894595.1 bacterium | reverse complement strand
TACTATAGGCAATTTCTCAATTCTATTTTTATGCAATATTTTTTTGGCCTCTTCAAGGGTAGTACCTAGTGGAGCAGTAATCAGATTTTCTTTAGTCATTATTTCTGCTATTTTTAATCTCTTGTCTTCTTCTTCTAAAAATCTAATATCCCGGTTAGTTAAAATCCCCACTAATCTTTTTTCTTTATTTACGATAGGAATCCCAGAAATATGATATTTGGCCATTAACTCAATTGCTTCTCCCACGCTTTTCTCCGGTGAAAGGGAAATAGGATCGACAATTACTCCACTCTCTGACCTTTTAACCTTATCTACTTCTTCAGCCTGTTCTTCTATGGACATATTTTTATGAATAATACCAATTCCACCTTCCCGAGCAATGGCAATAGCTAATCTCGATTCAGTGACTGTATCCATAGCAGCACTAACCAAAGGGATATTTATATCGATATTTCTGCTAAATTTTGTGGAGACATCAACTTCTTTAGGGAGAATTGCTGATTTTTCGGGAACTAATAAAATATCGTCGAAGGTTAAACCTTCAAAGTTTAAAAATCTTTCTTTTTCCATAATTTTCCCACCTTTCGAATTAGTCGTTAGTAAATAGCAATTTCGTATCGCGTATTGCGCATGTTAGCGTATAGTATTCGGTTTACAGTTTATTGTGTTTTATGTTATTTCTACGTATCTGGTGTAGGGGTCGAATTTATTCGACCCGAAACGGGTTTGATAAATCAAACCCCTACTTTAATTCAGAGACAGGTGTGCCTATCCCCTGTTTTCACAGGGACAGGCTCTGTGAAAACGGAAATCTATCTTTTTTATTCTCCGGTACCTTTGGGCACGATGCATCGTGCCCCTACATATTATACAGTTTATACATTACTATTTTCTTAACGAGATACGATTCACAAGATACGAACTTTGTTTTGCGTTTTCCGTCTTTCGCTATATACTCGATACTATATACTTCTATATTGATTAGGTTTCTTTTTCTTATTTTCTCAACCAGCTAACCGGTAAACTGGTTAACCATCTTCGCGATATACGATATACGATATACATTTTTGTTATTTTACTAATATTACCCCTCTTCAATATCCTTGTCAATTAATCGGGACATATCATACTTCCTTGAGCCTTTACTTTCTCTTTACTCAATACTCGATACTTTCTTTTTACCTCTTTACTTTTTTATAAAATATATTACAATAAAAAAGATTTTATATCTAATTTTTTTTTATGATATAATAAAAACACCTTAAACAAATGAATAGATAATTAAATAGTTTATCAAAAAATTTATATTGTATTAATTAGGAGATAAAATGAATAATACAACTAGTAGCCCCTCAAACAAAAATTTAGTTAAAGAAATATTATCCTGGAAGAAAAAGAGAGAAGCAGTAATTTTAGCTCATGTCTATCAACCAGGCGAAATCCAAGATATTGCCGATTTTACAGGCGATTCACTCTTCCTAAGCCAGCAAGCAGCTCGAACTAAAGCAAAAGTTATAGTATTTTGTGGAGTTCAGTTTATGGCAGAAACTGCAGCTATCCTTTCACCGGAAAAAATAGTTCTACTTCCAGAAATTAAAGCTGGGTGTCCTTTAGCCGATATGGCACCAGCTGAGAAAGTAAAAAGTAAAATAAAAGAACTGCCTGAGGCGGTAGTAATTTCTTATGTAAATTCATCAGCAGTTGTAAAATCTTTAAGTGATTACTGTAGTACTTCTGCCAATGCTGTTCAAATTGCCCAAACAATTCCAGCCGAAAGAGACATTCTATTTATTCCTGATAAAAATTTAGCTGATTTTACTGCCCGAAAAGCAAAACGAAAAATCATTCCCTGGCAAGGATTTTGTCCAGTCCATAATATTTTAACTAAAGAGGATGTTATAAAAGTCAAAAAACTCCACCCTAAAGCTTTGCTGTTGGTCCATCCTGAGTGCCGCCCGGAAGTATGTAATCTAGCTGACTATATCGGCAGTACCAGAGGAATTATTGAATTTGCCAGCAATAATCCGGCTAAAGAATATATCATTGGTACAGAACTGGGAATATTTCATCCTTTAAAAAAGAATAATCCGGACAAAGATTTTTTCCCTGCCTCTGAAAATATGATCTGTCGGAATATGAAACTTATCACCTTAGAAAAAGTTCTACACTCTCTAAAAAAATTAGAACCACAAGTAACAGTACCAGAGGATATAAGAAAAAAATCTTTAAAAGCATTAAATCGAATGATAAAAATATCCTAGTTAGCTGGTTAATTAGTTACTTGGTTAGTTGGTTAACCCGCTAATCGTAGGGCAGGCGTCTCGCCTGTCTATGAAATGTAGGGATTCGATTCATTGAACCCGTTTCGGGTCGGATAAATCCGACCCCTACACTAGATTTGTGGAAATAACATAAAACACAATAAACTGTAAACCGAAAACCGATAACTGAAAACCTTTTTTAATGCTAACGACTATTCACTATTCACTAACGACTAATACGAAAGGATTGAATAAATGTTACCACGTTATTTGGTTAATTTTGACCTATCCAAAATTAAAAAAATTTATACAGATTTCTTGATTGTGGGCTCCGGAATCGCTGGCCTATATACTTCACTCAAAATTCACGATAAAGGAAAAGTTATCCTTCTCACTAAAGGCAGCTTAAAAGAAAGCAGTACCGAACATGCTCAAGGGGGCATAGCGGTAGCTTTAGGAGATAAGGATTCACCCTACTTACATATGGAAGATACCCTAAAAGCCGGGGCAAATTTTTGCGACCCCGAAGCTGTAGAAGTTTTAGTGACAGAGGGGCCGAAATGCGTTGAAGAGTTAATAGAATTGGGAACCAAATTTGATAAAATTGAAGGTAAATACAAAACTACTTTAGAGGCAGCCCATCAAAGACCCCGAATCTTACATGCCCGGGGTGATGCCACCGGAGCAGAAATCGAGAGGTCTCTTTCCGAAAAAGTAATTAACGAAAACAAAATAAAAATTAAAGAGAATATTTTAGTAATAGATATTTTAGCCGAACATAGTACTTGTTACGGCCTGCTTACTTTAAATAGCAATACTAATGAGATTATCGCCTATTTAGCAAGAATAACTATTTTAGCCAGTGGCGGAGCGGGACAACTTTTTTCCAATACCACTAATCCTGATGTAGCTACGGGAGATGGAATTGCTATGGCTTATAGGGGAGGAGCAAAAGTAACAGATTTAGAATTTATTCAATTCCATCCCACTGCTCTCTATCACCAAGGAAGTCCTAAATTTCTTATTTCTGAAGCGGTTCGCGGTGAAGGTGCTATTTTAAAAAATATTAAAGGCGAGCCATTTATGCACTCTTATCACCCTCTGGCTGAATTAGCTCCCAGAGATATAGTTGCCCGGGCAATTACTGACCAAATGAAAAAAACTAAAAGTGATTATGTTTATTTAGATGCTACCAGGATAAAAGATAAATTTTCCCAACGCTTTCCCACTATCTATAAAAATTGTTTGGACTTAAATATTGATCCAGAAAAAGAATATATCCCGGTAGCCCCAGCGGCTCACTATACTATGGGAGGCATAAAAACCGATACCTGGGGACAAACTAATTTAACCAATCTTTATGCCTGTGGAGAGTGTACTTCAACGGGAGTTCATGGCGCCAATCGTTTAGCCAGCAACTCACTTTTAGAGGGACTGGTTTTTGGTAATAGAATCGCCCAGAAAATTAAAGAAAACAAATCGCTTTTTTCTCAAAAAATAGACGAAGAAATAAATATTTCTTATAATATTCCACGAGAAAATATTCGAGGATTCGAGCCGAATCAAATAACAAAAGAACTACAAAAACTTATGTGGGATAAAGTAGGAATCATTCGAAATTCCTCTGATTTAAAGAAGGCACAACAAAAAATTAGCGAATGGAAATTTATACTCAAATCAGAACTTAAAACTGCTGAAGATTTTGAATTGGCTAATCTTATTATCTTAGCTGATCTTATTACTAATTCAGCTTTACAGCGTGAAGAAAGCCGGGGAGCACATTATCGCAAAGATTTTCCTGATAGGGATGACATAAATTGGAAGAAACATATTGAATACTAGCGGATAGGATATTAGTTACCCGGTTACCCGGTTTACCAGTTTACCAGTTAAAATTAAAGGTTACGGGTTGAGAGTTGCAGGTTTTGGGTTTATTGAAACTGGTCAACCGGCGAACTGAGTAACTGGGCAACCAAAGAAAGAGGTGCTTTAAAAATGGATTTTTCATTAAAAGAAAATATTCAGATAGATAAAATAATAGAACAAGTCCTGTTAGAAGATATCGGCACAGGGGATATTACTACCGAATTCGTTATTCCTTTAAATTTAAAAGCTAAAGGAATAATTAAAACCTCAGAGGAAGGCGTAGTTGCCGGTTTAGATATTGTCTGCTTAGTATTTAAAAAATTAGATTCAGAGATTTGTTTTCAATCTAAAATGAAAGATGGTAATAAAATTTTACCGGAGGAAATTTTAGCAGAAATTACTGGTCCTGCCCGAATTATCCTAAAAGGAGAAAGAGTTACCTTGAATTTTCTTCAACGACTGTCAGGGATAGCCACCATTACCTCTAAATTCTGTCAGGAAGTAAAAGATCTTCCGGTTCGAATAGTTGATACACGTAAAACTACTCCCGGATTAAGAATATTAGAAAAATATGCTGTCCGTATGGGTGGAGGACATAATCATCGTTTCGGGCTATATGATGCTGTATTAATTAAGGATAATCATATAGCTGTAGCAGGAGGAATTAAATCAGCAGTAAACTCTGTCCGAAAACAAATCTCCCATACAGTAAAGATTGAAGTTGAAGTAGAAAACTTATCTCAGCTTCAAGAAGCTTTAGAGATGAAAGTTGATATAATAATGCTGGATAATATGAATTTAGATACTAT